>CAZUDU010000073.1:2824-7644 GCA_964619455.1 uncultured Faecalibacterium sp. | reverse complement strand
GCTGCCCGGTCACCACCACCGGCACCTTGCAGCTTTTGAGGGTGCTGGCAAGCTGCGGGCTGTATGCCCCACCCATCAGGATCATGCCCGCCACATGGTTGCGCTGCATCGCGGTCAGGTAGCTGACCTCCCGCTGCTCGTCCTGATCCGTATTGCCCAGCAAAAGCATATAACCCTTGGCGTCCAGCTCACTGGCGATGCCAGCGGTGATCTGCCCCACCGACTGGGAACTGATGCTGGGCACGATGACACCCACCTGATTCACCTTGCCGGTGCGCAGGGTCTGCGCCGCAGAGTCCGGGCGGTAGCCAGTCTGCTCCACCACCGCGTGGATGGCAGCGCGCTTTTGCTCACTGAGCGGTCCGCCGTTGAGGTAACGGCTGACCGCCGCGCTGGAGACCCCGGCTAGTTTTGCGATATCACTGATCGTCATGCGTTTTCTTACTCCTGTCAGCGTTTCATTGTGTAAACGTTTTCATTCTTATTATAAAACGCTTTCCAGTCTGCTGCAAGAGACGCTTTATCCGTTTTTGTGCCAGTCGAGGCATCATTTTTTTGGTCATCCTGTACAATGTAGGACTTTTGCGTGCAAAGTTTTCTCCAAATTATGAGAAAATCAAAGCAACCCCATGCTGAACGCCCGCACCAGCAGCCCCAATACCAGCGCCGCAAAAAGCACCCACAGCACCTTGTTCGTGCCGGTGTCCTTCTGCTTTTTGCGCGGCGCGGCATGGCTGCCGCTCTTGCCTTTGGCTTTGCTGTTCTTTTTGGCAGGGCTCGTCTTTTTGCCGGAAGCTGTGCGCGGCTTTGCTGCCTGTTTTGACTCCGTACGCTTTTCTGCCGCGGGCTTTGCCTGTGCGACCGGCTCCTTGGCTCCACAGCGGCTCAGGAATTTTTCCGCCTGACGGTAGAGCTTTGCCAGCTCCGCTTCTGAATACGCCGTGTCCAGATAGGCCTGTTCCAGATACTCGATGGCTTCATTGAACAGGAGTGCCGCCTGTACGCCGTCCGACGGTTCGGCTGCGTGCGCCGCCTGATTGCGTGCCATCCGCACAGCATTGCACGCCTTGCGCGCCGCCGCCGGGCGCGCTGTGCTGCCCAGAAGATCCACCGGGGCAGCAGCATCCTTTTCCGGATCCAGCAGCACCCGCATACAGAAGGTAGTATCAAGCTTCTGCCAGCTCGTCTTCGTGCTCAGCTCCGGCATCCGGTCATAGTAATCCGGGCTTTCTTTCTGGCGGGCAGCAACGTATTTGAGCAATGCCCCCAGCGTATGGGAGCCGGGCCGTTCCTCCCAATGCCAGCGCAGCAAGCGCCGGCTGATCTCATCGCACGCGGTCTTGACCTCAAATGCGACCTGTAAAGCTTCCTCCGGCATGGTCATTCTCCTCTCCGATCCCGATAGAAAAGCGGAGGAGACGCTGGGTCTCCTCCGCCATCATGGGTCACAATACAAACTGATAGTAGACAAAGCCGCTCAGCGCAATGGCAGCGCAGATGATCGCTGTCACCGGCGGTACCCAGCGGATCAGTGCTTCGGCAACGCCATCGCGGTCGTCGTACTCGTCTTCGTCCTCATAGAGCGGCGGCTCCGGCTGTGCCGGGCGTGCGGCCGCAGCGGGGATCACGCGGGTGCCCTCGGTCGGTTCTTCCTTGGGCTGTTCGGACTGGAACTTGGACCACGCTGCCGCATCGATCACACGGGTGTGCTCCTCCGGCTGGGCTTGCGGCGCAGCTTCCGGCTGCATGCCGCCGATACGGGTCGGCTCCTCCGGCTCTTCGAGCGGGGTCAGCACCGTCTCCATCGAAGGCTCCTCCGGCTGCGGCTTTTCCGGCTGCAGGAGGGTGTTCAGCGCATTCTGCAGCAGGATGCGGTCACAGCCGCATTCACTGCAATAAACTGTATCCTCTTCATTGGGGTGGAACGCGCCGCAGGCACAGTACCAACCGTTTTCCAGCACCTGAGGCTGATAATCCAGCCCGGTACGGTTCATACGGTCTTCCAGTGCCTTTTTCAGTTCCGGCTCCAGACGAGACGGGGCAGGCAGACGCACCCGCTTGATGGCATCCAGATGCACGACCCGCTTGCCGTTGTAGACACTGCGCAAGGTCACATCCACACTGGCGATCGCCTTGGGAGTGACAAACACGGCATCGTCCATGCCGAACATCTCGCCCGGCTTCACGTTCAGGTCGCGGTACTCAAAGCGATCCTCGCACAGAACGCTCCCGTCCGTACCCTTGCACTTGAAGCCGATCTCCAGCGCGGTCAAAGTCACCTTGGAAATGTTCTTATAGGTCAGGCAGACCGCATGTTCTCCGCTGACGTCGCCCCGCAGCAGTTCCACGCAAACGAACTGCACCGGGCTGCCGGGGGTAAAGTAGTTGGCGCGCGTCCGTGCGATCAGACTAAAATTCTCCTCCACGACCACTCGCTCCTTTCGGTCATTCGTCGTTGGCATTCGGCTCCTGCTGCTGGGCAGGCTGTGCCATCTCCGCAGTCTCTGCCTGCTCGGCAGGCTCTGCGGTCTCCACCGCGGTCACCTGCACATTGGTCTGTGCAGGCGCAGGGGCATCCGCCGGCTCACGCGGGGGCAGGGTACCGCCCGCCATAATGGTGTTGAACTCCTGCTCGTTGAGCTTTTCGCGCTCGATCAGAGCCTGTGCCAGCGCATGGAGCTGATCGATGTGATCGGTCAGGGTGCGGCGGCAGGTCTCATACGCCTCATCGATGGTATCGCGGATCTCGCTGTCGATCTCAGCAGCGGTGGTCTCGCTGTAGCCCTTGCCCTGGCTGAAATCGCGGCCAAGGAAGGTCTCTTCCTGTGCCGTACCATAGACCACAGGGCCAAGCCGCTCAGAGAAGCCATAGCGGGTGATCATCTGGCGGGCGGTATTGGTCGCCTGCTGCAGGTCATTGGACGCACCGGTGGAGATATCGTCCAGAATGAGCTGCTCGGCTACGCGGCCGCCCAGGCAGGAGACGATATCCTCGAACATCTCGCCCTTGGTCACATAGCTGCGATCCTTTTCCGGCAGGTACATGGTATAGCCGCCTGCCTGACCGCGCGGGATGATGGTGATCTCGTGCACGCGGGGGTGGTGCTTGCAGTAGAAGCCTGCCACCGCGTGGCCTGCCTCGTGGTATGCGGTCAGCTTCTTTTCATCCGGCGTGACCACACGGCTCTTCTTTTCAGGGCCTGCCATGACCTTCATCGAGGCTTCCTCGATGTCTTCCATGGTGATCGCCTTGCGGTTGCGGCGGGCTGCCAGCAGCGCTGCCTCGTTGACAAGGTTCTCCAGATCTGCACCTGCAAAGCCTGCGGTACGCTGTGCGATGACCTTGAGCGAAACATCCGGCGCAAGGGGCTTGTTCTTGGTGTGGACCTTCAGGATCTCCTCACGGCCCTTGACGTCCGGCAGGCCAACGTACACCTGACGGTCAAAACGACCCGGGCGCAGCAGAGCCTTATCCAGAATGTCGGCACGGTTGGTCGCCGCCATCACGATGATGCCATCGTTTGCGGCAAAGCCGTCCATCTCGACCAGCAGCTGGTTCAAAGTCTGCTCGCGCTCATCGTGACCGCCGCCCAGACCTGCGCCGCGCTGGCGGCCGACCGCATCGATCTCATCGATGAAAATGATGCAGGGCATCGTCTTTTTTGCCTTGTCGAACAGATCACGCACACGGGATGCGCCCACGCCGACATACATTTCCACAAAGTCCGAACCGGAGATGGAATAGAACGGCACGCCCGCCTCGCCCGCGCAGGCACGCGCCAGCAGGGTCTTACCGGTACCCGGAGGGCCTACCAGCAGCACACCATGCGGGATGCGTGCGCCGAGGGTATTGAACTTTTCCGGGCTTTTGAGGAACTCGACCACTTCCTTGAGTTCCTCTTTTTCCTCGTCCTCACCGGCAACGTCGGCAAAGGTCGCAGTCTTTTTGTTTTCGTGCTCGTCCTTGACCTTTGCCTTGCCCACATTCATGACGCCGCCGCCGGCACCGCCGCCGCGCATCATCGAAAACAGCAGGAAACCGGTGCAGCCCAGCATGCCCAGATAGAACAGGATCTCCATCCACGGGATGCTCTGCTTGACAGGCTCGTAGTCGTACTCCATCGGAGCGTCCGGGTTTGCAGCGTCGTACTGCTCAATGTAGTCCGACACATGGTTGACGAACATGCTGGCGTAGGGCAGCTTGTAGCTGACCGTCACTGTGCCGTCCTTGTTCTGCTGCACGCCGGTGGCGGCAGAGGACGAAGAGGACAGCATGCCGGACAACAGCCCACCGGTGGACTGCACGGCGTTGTGCTCCGAAGCATTGGGCAGGGCCAGCTCGCCCTCTTTCAGGTTCATGGTGATCACGCCGGTGTTGAGATCCAGCGAGAACTTGGTGACCTGGTTGTTCTCAAAGTAATGCACCACGGTGGAATATGCCATGGAAGAGCCGACCGCGCTGTCGGTGCCGCCCAGCACCGACCACACCATCAGCACCGCTGCCAGCGCAAGCGCCAGCACCAGCGGATTGAAACGGGGTTTCTTGGATTGCAAATAAATCAACTCCAGTTCTGGTAGGTATTATAAAATGATGCCCTGTCACAGGGCATCATGGGTCGCTCAGTGGGAATAGACCTCGGGCTTGAGGACGCCGACATACGGCAGATTGCGGTACTTTTCGTCATAGTCCAGACCATAGCCGACCACGAACTCGTCCGGCACACGGAAGCCCTCGTAGTCCGGCTGGACATCTGCCTTGCGGCGACTGGGTTTGTCCAGAATGGTGCAGATCTTGACCGAGCTGGGGTTGCGCAGCTTGA
>CAZUDU010000073.1:0-2724 GCA_964619455.1 uncultured Faecalibacterium sp. | reverse complement strand
CTGCCCGCCGCCAGCAGCGGCAGATGTTCCCGCTCACTGGGCGGGATGCCCACCTCATTCATCCATTTGCGCAGCGGTCTGGAGCCGGAACGCCCTGCCGGGTGGTAACGATCGCCCGGCCTGCGGCTGCGCAGCATGATGACAGGATACAACGTAGTTATTCTAGCATAATCCGCCTGATTTTTTAAGTCTTTTTTATGAACGACTTGTATTTTTTCTGGAAAATGCCCCAAAACAAGCTCTGCGGTCAGGCATTGACCCCCGGGCAGGGGATATTCCCGCTGCAAAGCAGGCAAAAACGGCTGTTCTTCCAGCGGCTGCAAGAGCGGTTCCTGTGTGCATTCCTGCCAAAAAAAGCCTGCTTCCGCGCACAGCCGGACGGTATCGGTCAGCTGCACCGCACCGCTGCCCTGCTGCACGAGCGCGCACAGCAGCCGGATGTACTTTTCCTCCGCGTCCCGCACCGGCGCGACCAGCGTGTGCAGCGCCGTTTCCAAGATCAGCGCGTCTGCCGCCGCAAGAGGCGCCAGCCGCCAGACCGGCTGCCCTGCACCGAGAGCATACCGCGCACCGGCAGGCAGCTGCGGCACCGGCTCTGTGAGCTCTGCCGCCGCCAGAAGTTCCCCCGCCTTTGCCGTAAAATAGGCATCCGCACGGGCTGCCTTTTCACAAAACCGTACCAGATTTTCCACCGCTGCACTGTTGGCACTTTGCAGCGCCGGGAGCGCGGTACGGCGCAGCCGGTTGCGGGCGTAGGCATCGGTCACATTCGTCTCGTCCGTGACCCATGGCTGCCCCGCCGCCCGGCAGAAGTCCTCTGTCTCGTTGCGGCTCAGACAGAGCAGCGGGCGCAGATACTGCCCGCGCTTGGGGCGGATGCCCGCTGCGCCGTGCAGCCCGGTGCCCCGCGCAAGGCGGAACAGCAATGTTTCCGCCTGATCGTTTTCAGTATGGGCAGTTGCAAGTGCGTCTATCCCCTCTTGCAAAAGCCGGTCAAAGCAGGCATAGCGCAGCCGCCGTGCCCAGTCCTCCCCTGCACAGGACGGCACCGCGCCCACGAGCGGCTCCATCTCCCCGGCATGAAAGACCCGCAGCGGGAGCTGCCACGCGGCGCACACCCTGCGGACAAAGTCCTCGTCCCGGTCGGCCGCCGCACCGCGCAAGCCGTGGTTGACATGGCAGACCGAAAGCTCGTAGCCATATTCCGGCTGCAATGCGCACAGAATGAGCAGCAGCGCCATGCTGTCTGCCCCGCCGGAGACCGCCGCTGCCAGCCGCAGGGGCGTCCTGGGCATGAGCAGCCCCTGCTCGCGGCAGAACGCCCGGACCCGGGCAAGTGTTTCTTCGGTGTTCATCAGCGTTTGAAATCCACATCCATAAAGCGGGTGTGGGCGCCGTCCCAGCCCAGCGGGACCGTGCTGGTCTCGCCATGACGGTTCTTTGCCACGATGCACTCAGCGGTGTCCGCGTCTACCTCTGCGCCGTCCGGGTTCTGGCTGGCGTAGTAGGAGTCGCGGTACAAAAACAGAACGCAGTCTGCGTCCTGCTCGATGGAACCGGAGTCTCGCAGGTCAGAAAGCTGGGGGCGGTGGCTGGAGTTGCTGCCCTGCTTCTCCACCGCACGGGACAGCTGGCTCAGCGCGATGATGGGCACATTCAGCTCTTTTGCCATGATCTTGAGGTTTCGGGTGATGGAGCTGATCTCCTGCACGCGGTTCTCGCTGCGCTGACCGCTCGTCATCAGCTGAAGATAGTCGATGACGATCAAGCCGACATTCGGGCGGCTGGGATCCTGATTGACCCTGCGGATCTTCGCCTTCATCTCGGTGATGGTGATGCCAGAGGTATCATCCATATAGATCGGTGCATCGTGCAATTTTTCGGTCGCAAGCGCCAGATACTCCCAGTCCTCGGCACGCAGGGCACCGGTACGGAATGCCTGGCTGTCGATGCCCGCCTCCGAAGAAAGGATACGGTTGGTGAGCTGTTCCTTGGTCATTTCCAGGCTGAAGATCGCCACCGGGACCTTCTGCTGCATAGCCACGCGGGTAGCAATGTTCAGCGCAAAACTGGTCTTGCCCATACCGGGGCGGGCCGCCAGAATGATGAGGTCACCGCGGCCAAGACCGGTCAGGACCGTATCCAGCAGCCGGAAGCCGGTGGGGATGCCCTTGTACTTATCCGCATCCGGGCCGCTGATCTTTTGCAGGTTGGTCAGCGTTTCCACCATGCTGGAAGAAAGCGGGGTCAGCGCGCTGGAATCCCGCCCGGAGCGGATCTCGTAGATGCGCTGCTCGGCGCTCTCCAGCAAAAGATCTGCGTCCGGCTCATCCCCCGCATCCTGCAAGATATCCTTTGCCACATCCATCAGCTGGCGGACAAGATATTTTTCCTGCACGATCTGGGCATACGCCTTGACGTTGGAAATGCTGGGCACCGTTTCCGCCAGACCGGTCAGGTAGACCTTTGCCTCGTCCGCGCTGGCAAACACGCCGTCCGAGATGACTGCGTCCAGCAGTGTGACAAAATCGATGGTCTGATCGCTGGTGAACAGCCGCAGCATCTCCGAGTAGATCTGCGAATTCTGGCGGGTGTAGAACATCTCCGGGCGGATGATCTCCACCAGCTCGGTGAGCGTTTCCGGCTTGAGCAGCACCGCGCCCAGCACGCTCTGCTCCGCCTGCATATTGTACGGCAGGTTGATGCCGACACTTTCAAGATTCA
>CAZUDU010000072.1:0-7655 GCA_964619455.1 uncultured Faecalibacterium sp. | reverse complement strand
ATCCAGCTCCGGGGGAACGTCGATCTGATCCGAAACGTATTTGCCGTTCTTCTTGGTTCGTAAAACTTTCTCTTCCATCAAAGATCCCTCCTTACGGGCTTGAAAGTATTCTTATTGATATCAAAATCACATCACTTCAACTCACACCTGTCAAGTATCGCTCATCCTGATTCCCACCTGCTCAAAACAGCCCTTTCACCTTTTTGAGCGCATTTATCAGCGTTTCGCACAGGTAGTTTTCCACATTGCTTATTTTTTTGTGCAAAACATTGTGCAACCTGCGAATAGACAAACACCCGCACTTCGAGTATACTAAAGCCAGAAACAGAGAAGTACAGCAGAAGCTCAAATGGGAGCTAACCCCGCTGACTTGAAGCAGAAAGGAGCGAGACCGATGGTCGATATGGAACCCGCACAGTACGGACAGGCTGTCGGGGTTCGCTGAGAAGCAAAAAAGAGGCTCTGCACAAACGGGATGTTTCCCCCGTATAAAAACACAACAACATCGAGCAGCTCTTGCGCATCAACAATGCGAAAACGATAGACCTGTCAAAGATCCAGGGCAATTCAAATAGATCCCGCCGAAGGTGATCACAATGAAGAAAGCTTTTGTACGGAGAAGTTTATTTGAATAACAGACAAGGAGTTCCACCGATGTACTAAGCAGTTTGTTCCCTTGGCAAATCTAACTCGAAAGAATGTGGTAATATGAAATTCATCCTCATGATTCGTTCGCCACAATCCAACAGTTGAGAAAAGGGTCAATCCAATGTACTAAGTAAATCCATCCCCTTGAAACGTATCTCTAATTTCCATTAAGGAGTGTTTCCGATGAAACGCAAGGTCCGAAAATGAGGAATGCGAGGACAAGAGGTATGACTCCGAAGAAGTAAGCATCCAGCCGGATGAGGGCTTGCAACCGCCCCCATCCGGCTGGTTTTTTGTTACGACTCCCTCTGTCTTGCCGCTCCGCGTCAATCCAGGGCCCTCATAGAGGGAGCTTTTGGTGCGCGACAACGTTTCCGGCGCGAGAAAACGCCTCCCTCCGTGAGGGAGGTGGCAAAACCGTCAGGTTTTGACGGAAGGAGTTTCGCCTGAAAGCGACTGATGGAGTCCCCTCCGGGGCAAAGCCATCTCCCCGGCTTGCTTTCCTCTTTTCATCCTGTTACAATGAGAAAAAACACAGGAGGTATTTTTCTATGGTCAAGCACATCATTCTCTGGCAGCTCAAGGACGAGCTTTCCGATGCAGAAAAGGCCGCCGTCAAGGCAGGCATCAAGGAGGGACTGGAATCTCTGGCAGGCAAGATCCCCGGTCTTCTGGATGTCCGGGTACAGATCGATGCTCTCCCCTCCTCCAACGCTGATGTCATGCTGGACACCAGCTTTGACAGCGCCGAATCACTCAAGGGCTACTCCACCCACCCGGAACACGTTGCCGTTGCCAACAGCAAGGTTCGCCCCTACTACAAGACCCGCGTCTGCATGGATTTTGAGGTCTAACGCGGCAAAACACACCGATTTCAGTTGACAAACCCGCCATTTTTGCGTATTATAGGAAAAGATATGGGTTTTGGCGTAGTTACGCCGGACCCACACATCGTTCAAACCGGCTTTGACGAGAAGAGTATGCCTTGTCTGCGCCTGACAGAAAGCCCGAAGGATGGAACCGGGCAGGCAGCGCAAGGCAGAAGATGGTCTCCGAGCTGCGTGGGTGAATTTTTTAGCCCGCGACGGGATGCGCCCGTTACCGCGCCGCGCTGGGCATCTGCCCGGCACACAAGGCTGTGCCTGCAAGGACACAGCGAAACAAGGTGGTACCACGGAAGTTCCCGCTCTCGTCCTTGTCAGGCGTTGCCTGTCAGGGCGGGAGCGTTTTTTCGTTACGCCCCCAAAAGAAAGGAAGTCAACCACATGAGCGAGCACAACACCTTCTACATCACGACCCCCATCTACTACCCCAGCGACAAGCTGCACATCGGCCACAGCTACACCACCGTCGCCTGCGACGCTCTGGCACGCTTCAAGCGGATGCAGGGCAAGGATGTCATGTTCCTGACCGGCACCGATGAGCACGGCCAGAAGATCCAGGACAAGGCAGCCGATGCCGGCGTTACTCCCAAGGAGTACGTGGACAAGATCGTTGCCACCGTCAAGGATCTGTGGAAGCTGATGGACATCAGCTACGACCGCTTTATCCGCACCACCGATGAACACCACATCGAGAGCTGCCAGAAGATCTTCACCCAGCTGTATGAGCAGGGCGATATCTATAAGGGTCAGTACACCGGCCACTACTGCAAGCCCTGCGAGAGCTTCTGGACCGACAGCCAGCTTGTGGACGGCAAGTGCCCCGAGTGCGGCCGCGAGGTCTATGACGCACACGAGGAAGCCTACTTCTTCAAGACCGGCAAGTACGCCGACCGTCTGCTCAAGCTCTACGAGGAGAACCCCGAGTTCATCCAGCCCGAGAGCCGCAAGAACGAGATGATCGCCTTCATCAAGCAGGGCCTGCAGGACACCTGCGTGTCCCGTACCTCGGTCAAGTGGGGCATCCCTGTTCCGTTCGATCCCAGTCACACCATGTACGTCTGGGTCGATGCTCTGAGCAACTATATTTCTGCGCTGGGCTACGGCAACGAGACCTACAACGATTACAGCAAGTACTGGCCCGCAGACCTGCACATGGTCGGCAAGGAGATCCTGCGCTTCCACACCATCCTGTGGCCCGCAATGCTCATGGCTCTGGATCTGCCCCTGCCCAAAAAGGTGTTCGGCCACGGCTGGCTGCTGATGAACGGCGGCAAGATGTCCAAGTCCATCGGCAACGTGGTCGATCCGGTCATCCTGTGCGACCGCTACGGCGTGGATGCCATCCGCTACTTCCTGCTGCGTGAGATCCCCTTCGGCAACGACGGTATGTTCACCAACGAGGCACTGATCAACCGCATCAACAGCGATCTGGCAAACGATCTGGGCAACCTGCTCAGCCGCACCGTTGCCATGTGTGAAAAGTACTTCGGCGGCACTGTCCACAACGTAGCTGGCACTGAAGCGATCGACACCGAGCTGGAGACCATGATCAACGAGCTGCTGGGCAAGGTCACTGCCGATATGGACAACCTGACCATCCCCCAGGCACTGATGGAGATCTTTGCGGTCATCCAGCGCGCCAACAAGTATATCGACGAGACCGCTCCCTGGGCACTGGCAAAGGACGAAGCCAACAAGGCTCGTCTGGAGAGCGTGCTCTACCACCTGTGCGAAGCTCTGCGTGTGTGCGGCATCCTGCTGAACGCATACCTGCCCACCACTGCTCCCAAGATGATGGATCAGCTGGGTCTGGACGCTTCTGCCATCGACCTGTCCAAGACCGTTTACGGCGAGCAGGAGACCTACACCGTCCACAAAGGCGATGCTCTGTTCCCCCGCATCGACGTGGCAAAGGAGATCGCACACCTGAAGGAAGAGGACGAGAAGCGCAAGGCTGCTGCCGAGGCTGCCAACAAGGCCAAGGAAGAGGCTGAAAAGGCAAAGAACGCTCCCGCCGAGGCTGCTGAGCCGCAGGAGCACGAGGCAGAGATCGCATTCGACGATTTCTGCAAGGTGGAGCTGCGCGTTGCTGAAGTTCGTGCCTGCGAAGTGCTGAAGGAGAGCAAGAAGCTGCTGCACCTGACTGTGTTTGACGGCGAGCGTGAGCGCTGCATCCTGTCTGGCATTGCCAAGTGGTTCAAGCCGGAAGACCTGATCGGCAAAAAGCTGGGCATCGTTGCAAACCTGGCACCCCGCCCGATGATGAAGGGCAAGTACGTCAGCGAGGGCATGATCTTTGCTGCCGACACCGCAGACGGCGGCTGCTCCATCGCGTTCTACGGCGAGGACACCCCCGTGGGCGCTCGCATCCACTAAGCCGCTATGAAACACGAAGCTTCTTCCCGCGCGGCAAAGCTTGACAAGATCTTTGCCACACCGGTATTTGCCGTGCTTCTGGCGATCTTCTGCAATGTGCTGTGGGGCTCCGCCTTCCCGTTCATCAAGCTGGGCTACCGCCTGTTTGAGATCGACTCTGCCAACACCCCTTCCATCCTCTGCTTTGCAGGAGTGCGATTCATGCTGGGCAGCTTTCTGGTCCTGTTGGGCAGTGTGCTGCTGCAAAACCGGTTCCCGATCTTCCCCAAAGGCAGGGTCGCTGCTGAGTGCTGTGCACTGGGTCTGTGGCAGACCACCGCACAGTATGCGTTCTACTACACCGCCGTGGCACTGCTCACCGGTGCCTTTGGCGGAATCCTGAACAGCACTCAGAGCTTTCTGGGCGTGATCTTTGCCCACTTCATCTATGGCAGCGCGGATCGCATGACCCCTGCCAAGACGCTGGGCTGCGTGGTCGGGTTTGCCGGTGTGCTCATTGGCACCCTTGGCAACCACGGCGGCGGCAGTGCGTGGGGCATCACCGCAATGCTCATTGCGACGGTCATCTTTACGCTGGCAGGACCGTGGAACAAATCGGTCACCAAAAAGGCGGACAGCTTTGCCGTCTGCTTCATCAACCTGTTCATCGGCGGTCTGGCACTGTTTGGCATCGGCACGGCACTGGGCGGCAGCCTTGGTCATGTGACGGTGAGCGGTGTGCTGGTGCTGCTGTATCTGGCGTTCATCTGCGGCGCAGGATACGTCATCTGGGCACTGCTGATGAAGAATAATCCTGTCAGCCGTATCGCCATCTTTGGTTTTGTCAACCCGGTAGTCAACGTACTGCTGAGCGCAGTGCTCAACGGCGAGCCGCTGTTCCGCTGGCAGTACCTTGGCGCACTGGTGTTCGTCTGTGTGGGCATCTGGCTGGTGAACAAAGCCCCCGCCCAGAAGGAGAACGCATGATAGGACCTATTTTTGATACCCATGCCCACTACAGCTCCCGCGCATTCGACGCCGACCGTCTGGCATTGCTGGACAGCCTGCCCGCCAAGGGCGTGGTCGGTGTGTGTGAACAGGCGACCCACTCCGGGGATGCACCGCGGGTGCTGGAGCTGGCGCACCGTTACCCGTGGGTATATGCCGCCATTGGCATCCACCCGGAGAGCCTGCTTGCCCCGGAAGACTGCGGCGAGGAGGGCGCTGCCCCCACCGTCTCGGTCTTTGGCGGCGACTGGGCTGCCGAGATGCGCGCCCTTGCCCCCTATTACGATGACCCCAAGGTAGTTGCCGTGGGCGAATGCGGGCTGGACTACCACTGGCCGGTGCCAAAAGACGCGCAGCTTGCGCTGTTCGAGGCAGAGATCCGGCTGGCGTTGGAGCTGGATAAGCCCATCATCGTACACGACCGTCAGGCACACGCCGATGTGTATGCCCTGCTCAAAAAATACCAGCCCAGGGGCATCGTGCACTGCTATTCCGGCAGCGCCGAGGATGCCGAGTGGCTGGCAAAGCAGGGGCTGTTCATCGGCTTTGGCGGTGCCTGCACCTTCAAGGGTGCCAAACGTGCGGCAAAAGCGATCGCCGCCCTGCCGTTGGAGAGCATCGTGCTGGAGACCGACTGCCCCTATATGGCACCGGAACCGGTGCGCGGCAGCCGCTGTGACAGCTCCCTGATCTGCCATGTGGGCACCTACATCGCCCAGCTCAAGGGTACCACCCCGGAAGAAGTCTTCCGCATCACTGCAGAGAACGCCCGCCGGGTGTTCCAGTTGTGATCATCACCACCGCCAGAAGCAGGGATTTTCGCCCCGCTTTTGTATAGATTTAAAAAACAAATACAAACTGTTATAAGGAGATTCTTATTATGAAGGCTCGTATCCCCAAACACCGTGAGTTCATCATCAACTTCCCCGAGACCATCGACAACGCAAAGGCAAACGAGGGCTGGGCAAAGCTGCAGCAGATCGTGGAGGACTACAAGAAGGAGCACAATGGCGCTTCCGTCTACGCTCCCACCTTCATCGAGGACTGTGAGCCTGCTGTCAAGAAGCTGCAGGAAGAGTACGGCTTCGAGTACACTGTCGAGTACGTTCAGTAATTTTTAGCGCAAAATAAACAGCTCCGGCATGGGTTTCCCAGATGCCGGAGCTGTTTTTATTCGTCTCGATTTTCTTTCCCATTGCGTATTTGGAGGCGGAGTATGCTATAATGGTTTAAATCCATGAACGAAAGGAGTTGGCTGTCATGCAGTCCATCCAGATCCTTGCCGAGGAATTTGCCGCCTGCCAAAAGACCTTGCAGGCGCTCGGGGACGAGACCCGCCAGCACCTGATTTTGGAGATGATCCGCATCGGCAACTGTCAAGGGGTCCGTGTGGGCGAGATCACCCAGCACACCCATCTTTCCCGCCCGGCCGTCTCGCACCACCTCAAGGTACTCAAAGAAGCCGGGCTTGTCAAGGTGCGCCGCGAAGGCACCAAGAACTACTATTATTTTGATGCCGACACCCATGCAATGCAAAACCTTTTGCAGATGCTGAACCACGCCAACGCGATCATGCAGAATCTGCCGGACCGCAGCGGTCAAACTGAATATGAGGAGTGTACCGTATGAACCTGATCGAAGCCATGAACGCCCGCCACAGTGTGCGCAGCTACACCGCAAAGCCCCTGCCCGCCGATGTGCAGCAGGCATTGCAGCAGGAGATCGACGCCTGCAACGCTGAAAGCGGGCTGCACATCCAGCTCGTACTCAATGAGCCAAAAGCCTTTGAAGGCGGGCTTGCCCACTACGGCAGCTTCCGGGGCGTGAACAACTACATCGCTCTCATTGGCAAAAAAGGGGCTGCTCTGGACGAAGCCTGCGGCTACTACGGCGAGCGTCTGGTTCTGAAAGCCCAGCAGCTTGGGCTGAACACCTGCTGGGTCGCCCTGACCTATAAAAAGATCCCCAGTGCCTTTTCGGTCGCTCCCGGCGAGAAACTGACAGTGGTGATCTCCTTAGGCTATGGCGAAACGCAGGGCGTTGCCCACCGCTCCAAGCCCGCCAGTGCCGTCAGCAACCTGACCGAACTCTCCCCTGCATGGTTTGCACGCGGGGTCGAAGCCGCGCTGCTCGCCCCTACCGCCATGAACCAGCAGAAGTTCACCCTGACCGCCGAAGGCAGCAAGGTGACCGCCAAGCCCGGTTTTGGTTTTTACACCAAGATGGACCTTGGTATCGTGAAGTATCATTTTGAGCTGGGTGCCGGCAAAGAGAACTTCCAGTGGGACTGAGTCTCCCCAATCCGTTTCTTTTAACCAAAAACATTCAATCAAAAAGCGGCGTGTTTTCTGATCGGGAACGCGCCGTTTCTTTTTTTGCCGTTCTATTGTCTGATTTTACGCAGCATCCCGGTAAGTTCTCTTGTCAGGCCGATCAATTCATCGTTCCGGTAAAAGTCCTTGACGCTCCGTTGAACAGCAAACAGCCCACGGAATGCTCCGTGGGCTGTTTGCCATCAAATGATGTAGAGAAGATGATGTAGGAGAAAATCAAAGGAGTGATAACACGTTTAGCCCTTGACACCGCCCAGTGCAACACCGCGGACGATGTACTTGCTCAGCAGCAGGTAGACAAGGATGACGGGCAGAATAGCGATCGCCACCATCATATAGACCTTGCCCATATCAAACTTGAGGAAGTCTGCGCTGCGGAGCTGTGCGATCAGGATCGGCAGAGTCTTTTTCTCCGGACTGTCCAGAA
>CAZUDU010000071.1:6568-7756 GCA_964619455.1 uncultured Faecalibacterium sp. | reverse complement strand
GATGTGGTATATTACTTCAATATTGAACGGTTCAAAAACGAAAAGAGGTAGCTATGAATCCGAACATGGAGTTTTCCATCAAGATGACGCTGGCGTACAATGCGGTGTGCAAGCCGCTGTGTCAGGATCTGAAGGTGCCGCAGACGGCATTTGATATCCTGATGTTTCTGGCGAACAACCCCACCTGCAAGACGGCAAGTGACATTGTGGAGATCCGTAAGATCAAAGCGAACCTGGTCTCGGTCAATGTGGATCGTCTGGTCGCGGAGGGGTATCTGGAACGCCGCCCGGTGGCATCGGACCGCCGCAAGACCGAGCTGATCTGCACCGAGAAAGCGCAGCCCATCATCGAGCGCGGACGCGCCGTGCAGGAAAAGTTCTTTGCACGGCTTCTGGACGGCATCGATGAGGAAACGCGGGAAGCATTTACCCGCACGATGCGGACCGTTGGAGAAAATTTGGATGATATCCTGAAGGAGAACGCATAACATGAGCGTATTGTTCACAGTCCTTGTAACCTTTTTTGCCGGCATGGGTGCCGGTCTTGGCACCGGCTTTGCCGGCATGAGCGCCGCGGCAGTCATCAGCCCGATGCTCATCACCTTTTTGAAGATGGATCCTTATATGGCGGTGGGCATTGCCCTTTCGTCGGATGTGCTGGCAAGCGCTGTTTCGGCGTATACCTATCACAAGAACAAGAATCTGGATATCAAGAACGGTCTGATCATGATGGCGAGCGTGCTTGTCTTTACCGTGGTGGGCAGCTGGACGGCAAGCCTTGTCCCCTCCACTACGATGGGCAATTTCTCGGTGTTCATGACCTTCCTGCTGGGCATCAAGTTCATCGTGCGCCCGGTCATGACCACCAAGGAAGCCATGCAGGGGGTCAGCGCCAAAAAGCGTGCGATCCAGGCAGTCCTGTGCGGCATGATCATTGGTCTGATCTGCGGCTTCATTGGTGCAGGCGGCGGCATGATGATGCTGCTCATCCTGACCAGTGTTCTGGGATATGAGCTGAAGACGGCGGTTGGTACCAGTGTGTTCATCATGACCTTTACCGCCCTGACCGGTGCGGTGTCCCACTTCATGATCGGTGGCATGCCGGACTGGTTCGTACTGGCGCTGTGCGTGGCATTCACCCTGCTGTGGGCACGCATCGCGGCAGTGTTCGCCAACAAAGCCGAACCC
>CAZUDU010000071.1:0-6468 GCA_964619455.1 uncultured Faecalibacterium sp. | reverse complement strand
TGCCCGTGCCCGGCGGCGTTGCGGTAATAGGCACCCTTTTCGCCCAGAGAGACGAACACGACCGTCGGCCCTGCTGCCAGCAAGAGCGCCGAGCCGCGCTCCGGGTCGCTCTCGCCGGTGATGAGCTGCATCTCCTCCTCCGAGACCTTGAGGATATCAGCCGATGCGATCCCCTTTTCGATCTGGCGGCGGGCTTCCTCCGGATCCTGCCAGAGGGCGGGGCGGTAGTTCGGGTCAAAGCTGACAAGGCAGCCCTGTGCTCTTGCCTGTTCTGCTGCGGCAAAGGCGGCGCTGCGGCATGGCTCGCCGGTCAGCGAGACCGACCCGTAGTGGAAGATGCGGCAGTCTGCCAGAAGCGCTGCGGGCACTTCCTCCGGTCGCAGCATCAGATCTGCACCCGGCTTGCGGTAAAAGGTAAAGGAACGGTCCCCTGTTTCGTCCAGCTGGACGAATGCCAGCGTGGTCGGGATCTCTGCATCCACAGCCAGTGCCGATACGTCGATGCCATGCTGCACCAGAACGCTTTTGAGGTAGGCACCAAAGGCATCCTGCCCGACCTTGCCCACGAACGCCGAGCTGCCGCCCAGCTTGCTGTTCATTGCCAGCACGTTGGCGGGTGCTCCGCCGGGGTTGCGGGCAAACCGGGCAATGCCCTGTTCAGTGGTGCCGCAGGGGGTAAAGTCGATGAGGATCTCGCCCAGACTTACAAGGTCGAACATCCGTCTGCCTCCTTTCGCTCGCGCAGCTGCGCTACGATGCGCTGATACGAGTCCTTATTGATGTGATAAAAGCAGAGCACGCCCGCAGTGATCAGCCACAGCACGCCCGGGATGGTCGAGAAGGAGTGGTGCATGACAGCCTGAACTGCGGCGCTCTGGGGCTGATTTGCCACAAAACCGAGCTGACCAAGGACGGCTGCCAGTGCAGCGGTGCCGATCGCCATGCCCAGCTTATTGCCCAGAGAAACAAAGGCGTACTGGAACCCGTCGTTGCGGATGCCGGTCTTCCACTCGCCATACTCCACGCAGTCCGGGATGATGGCATAGATCGCCGTGTTGAACCCGCAGAAGAAGAACTGGGACAGCGCGGCGAGGGCGTAGAAGGGCAGCGGAGTCTCCACGGCACGGAAGAAGTACAGCCCGATCATCGAAGCACCCGTCCCGGCGGCAAAGACCGCCGCCGTGCGCCCCTTGTTTTCGAGCTTTTGGAACACAAAGGGGAAGGCTCCTGCACCCAGAATGGATGGGATCATTAAGACCATGGAATATACAGTGAACAGCCCCTCGCTGCCCTCCACATACTTGAAGTAATACAGCAGGTCGGCGTTTCTGCCGTAGAGGGTGATGCCGAACAGGAACTGCCCCGCCAGAGCGATCAGATAGGGCTTGTTCTGCCATGCTGCTTTGAGCTGGGTGGACAGAGGCACCGATGTTTTGGCTTCCGGCTGGACGACCTCGCGGGTCTTGGCAAAGCAGAACCAGTGGCAGGCGGTAAAGATCGCGCCGTACAGGATGGTCACCAGCAGATATCCTTTTGCCTGATTTTCGCCGCCGAACCATGCGATGAGCGGCAGGGTGATCATGTTGATGATATTGATGGCGATCATGGCACAGACCGAGCGGAAGGTATTGATCTGCGCCCGCTGCTCCATGTTCTGGGTCAGGGTGCCGCACAGAGTGCCGTAGGGGATATTCACGCAGGTGTAACCCAGCACCAGCAGGCAGTAGGTCAGATACATGTAAACCGTTTTGGGACCGTCCGACCATGTGGGGTGTGCCCAGAAGGTCAGCACCAGCACGATGGCGGTCAGCGGTGCGCCGAACAAAAGCCACGGGCGGTAGCGTCCCCAGCGGCTGCGGGTACGGTCGCTGAGAGCGCCGATCACCGGGTCGTTGACAGCGTCCCAGAAGCGGGACAGCAGCATCAGGAGCGAGACCGCTGCCATCGGGATGGCACACACATCGGTGTAGAAGATCATCAGAAAGTTGCCGACGAACATCCAGCTGAAATTACAGCCCACATCGCCAAAACCATATGCCAGCTTGCTGATGAATGGGACCTTGATATCAGTATCTTGCCGGGAAGCCATCTTTAACGCTCCTTTCCGATCCGCACGACCGCCTTGACGATGTTTGCCTTATCTTCTACGCTGCGATCCATTGCGTTCTGGATGTCGTCGAAGTCGAACACATCCGTGACGATGCCCTTCAAATCGACCTTCCCAGCGGCGACTGCCTCGATCGCCATCGGGTAGATGTGGCGGTAACGGAAGACCGTCTTGAAGGTCAGCTCCTTGTCCAGTGCAAGGCTCATGGGCAGAGTCATCTCGCCGGACTTGGAGTAGCCCACCAGCACGATGACGGCACCCTTCTTGGTCATCTGGATGCTCTGGCGGGTGGTGAACTCGGTGCCTGCCGTCTCGATGACCAGATCGCAGCCCTTGCCGTCGGTCAGTGCCAGCACAGCCTGCACGGCATCCTGATCCTTGCCATTGATCACACCGTCAGCGCCCAGCTCCAGTGCCTTGTCCAGACGCTTTTGCATGATGTCCACCACATACACCTTGCTGACGCCTTCGGCTTTCAGCGCCATCATGGAGACAAGACCGATGCAGCCTGCGCCCATGACCACAGCGGTCTGACCGGCGTGCGCACCGCCCTGATTGGCGGCATGGAAACCGACCGCCAGCGGCTCGATCAGTGCGCCTTCCAGCGTGGAGACGTTCTCCGGCAGCTTGAAGCAGAGGTCTGCCTCGTGTGCAACGTACTCCTGAAAGACACCGTCCACCGGGGGCGTGGCGAAGAACACAACATCCGGGCAGAGGTTATAGCGCCCGCTCTTGCAGAATTCGCAGTGCCCACAGGTTTTGCCCGGCTCCAGCGCGACCCGGTCGCCCACCTTGAGGTGGGTCACGGCGCTGCCGACCTCCACGACCGTGCCGCCCGGCTCATGCCCCAGCACAAAGGGCGGCTCTACGACATAATCCCCGATCGCACCGGTCTCGTAGTAGTGCATATCGCTGCCGCAGATACCGACATACTCCAGCTTGACAAGGACCTCGTTTGCCTTGGGGGTGGGGATGGGGCGCTGGGTGTAACCCATCTTGCCGATGCCTTCCATCACTGCGACCTTCATCATACCGTTCATACGCTGACCTCCTGTTGTTTTATCTTTTATAAAGTGTTTAATTAAGTATCTACATTAAAACGCACGTTTTTCAAAAAGTCAAGAGCTGCGCTGCAAAACCGGCAGAGCGCACAAAGGCGGAAAGTTTTCTTTGTGCAAAAAAGAAGAAGGAACGCTCGTTTTTTGAGCGTTCCTTCTGAAAAGTGGGTCATAAGGATCAGATCTGCTGCAAAAATGCCTCCACCTGCATCAGCGCGGCACCCACCGCCGACGCTTCCAGCTTGAAAGTGCAGTCCTTCCAATAGCTGCCGTCCGGCTCAAAGGTGTTGCGCTGTGCCAGCATCCCGCGCAGCGGTGCGCCGAACTCTGCCAGATAGGCCCCGACATAGCCGCCCGCGATGATATCGCAGTCAAAGCTCATCCGCAGGTTGTTGATCGCAACGGCAAGCGATTCAAGGTATTCCGTCCAGACTGCCTGCAATGCTGCGTCTCCGGCGCGCAGCCGGTCAAAAAAGAGGGACAGGCTGCCCTCGGCGTGCCCGGCGAGCACCTTGGCAGAAACATAGGCGTCCAGACAGCCCTGTTTGCCGCAGTAGCATTTGCGGCCGTTTGGGACAAGAGTAGCATGCCCGAACTCGGCGCTGCGCAGGTTTTTGCCGGTGTAGAGGCTTCCGCCGCTGATCACGGCACCGCCCACCGTGTTGCTCAGGGACAGATATACCAGATCCTCGGTTTCCGGCGAGCGCCACAGCTCTGCCAGCGCAGCGGCATTGGCATCGTTGACGAAGCAGCACGGGTAGGGCAGAAACTGGCTGAACCGGCTCGTTGCGGTGTCGTAGATGTCCAACGCGTGGGAATAGAGCAGGCGGCTGCCGTCCCGGTTGACGATGCCGGGCAGCGAGATGCCCACACCCAGCAGCTTTTGGCGTTCCGGTTCGGTCAGAAATTCTTCCAGCAGCTCCCCTGCCCCCCGCAGATAATCCTCGGTCAGGGCGAACGGACGCTTTTTGCGGGTGTAGCGCAGCACCTCGCCGGACAGATCCACCAGCACCAGCCCGATGTGATTCTGGGTGATGTCCAGTCCGGCCGCCAGCCGCGCATCCAGCACCGGGGCGTAGGCTTTTGCCTTGCGCCCGCCGGTGGACTCGTATGCGCCCACCTCCTGCACCAGACCGGCTGCCGTCAGCTCCTTGACGTTTTGCAGCACGGTGGGCCAGCTCAGATTCAGCTTTTGCGCCAGTTCCGGCTGCGAGATGCGCTCGCAGCGCAGCAGACACCGCAGTGTGTTGGAGCGGTTCTGGCGTTTGACATCCATATTGTTTGCCGGCAGCTTTTGCATGATCCTCATTCCTTTTGAGTTTTATAAAGTGATTATCTTTAGTTTACTCGCTCTAGTGCAAAAAAGCAAGCCTGCACAGCGGGCAAAAAGCTCGTGTGCAGGCTTGCAATCGGTATTTAAAACAGAGGGTCGTTACTTCTCCTCGATGGTGGAGTGCTCGATGACCCAGTCCGCAGCCTTGCGGATGCCCTCGCTGCGGCGCAGGGCGGGTACATTGGTGTTTGCCTTGATCTCTTCCACCGGCTTCTTGGTGCGCTCTGCACGCTCAGCGATCATCTTGTCGATGTCCTCCTCGGTGGGGATCAGGTTCTCCTGCTGTGCGATCTGGAGCAGTGCCATGCGGGCGCGGGTGGTCTTGGCAACACCCTCGCGCACCATTGCGGTAAAGCTCTCGCGGGTCTGGTGGATCTGGCTCAGGTAGGTGTTCAGGGTCATGCGCTGCATCTGGAGCTGCTGCTGAACATTCTCCATCTCCTGCTGGTAAGCATTTTCGATCAGAACGCTGGGGATCTCGCCCTCAGTGGCTTCTGCCAGCTTTGCCAGCACCTGATCCTTGGCGCGGTTCAGCGCGCTGCCATGCTTGCCCTCGTAGAGCTGAGCCTTGATCTTGGCGCGGAACTCTTCCATCGTGTCCACACCGCCGATCTTCTTGGCGAGATCGCTGTTCAGTGCGGGGATCTGACGCACGCAGACATCGTGCAGCTTGATCTTGAAGACGGCAGGCTTGCCGGCAAGATCCTTTGCGTGGTAACGCTCGGGGAAGGTGACGTTGATCTCGAACTCCTCGCCGCCCTTGTGACCCAGAATGCCCTCTTCAAAGCCGGGGATCATGCGGCCGCTGCCCAGCTGGAGCGTCTGGTTCTGTGCGGTGCCGCCCTGGAATGCGACACCATCCAGCAGACCTTCGTAGTCCATGTGGACGATGTTGCCCTTGACGGCGGGACCCTTGTGGGGGACCAGCTCTGCGGCAGCGTTGCGGCGGCGCTCCAGAACTGCGTCGATCTCCTTGTCGGTGATCTCCGGGGTGATGCACTCGACCACAAAGCCGGTGGTCTGGTTCAGGGTCAGCTCCGGCTGCAGTGCGATGGTCGCAGTGGCAACAAAGCCCTCGTCCTTCTTCACGCTGACCAGATCGTAAACCGGCTCGTCCACAGCAACAAAGCCGTGCTCTGCCATAGCAGCCTCGTACAGAGCAGGAACATCCTGATCCATCAGATCGTTGATCGCATCATACCAGAAGGTGTGCTCGCCGCGGTCTGCTTCGATCTGCGCGCGGTCGGCCTCGCCCTTCTGAAAGCCCTTGATGGTATAGGTGGCGCGGGTGCGCTCGTACACCGCGTTGGAAGCGGTTTCCAGCTCTTCAGCCGTTGCGCTGAAGGTCATTTTGCAGACACTCTTTTCAGGAGTTTCCACACTTACCAGTTTCATAGGATTTACCCTCCGTGTTGTTCCCCCTGAGATCTTGACCCTGCCGTAGGAAGCGGCGAAGTGCCGGTTCGGGGGAGCTTTTTAAACATTAGTAGAACTATTATATCACAAATACAGCAAAAGCGGTATAGAAAGTTGATAAAAATGCACCGTTTTGGCATTTTCCGTGGGATCTTGTCAGGTTGGGAGCGGTTTGTATGGTGGAATAAGCCGGATTTTTGGGCGGATACTCGTGGAGCGGCCGGCAAATGTGTACTGCATCCGGTGTGGCAGCGTGGTTTGCAGCGCGGCCTATGGGCTGTTTGTGAGGTTGAAGGGATGCTTCTCCCCTGTCCGGAATACAAAAATGACCGTGCGGAGAAAAAAGTTTTGCGCAAAAATAACGCTGGGACATTGAAAAGACATTCTTTTTTAAAAAATATAAATTTTTTTCAAAAAACCTGTTGACAAACCGCCCAAGGAGTGATAAAATACATCATGTTCCGAGCGGAACGTATGCGTTGGTAGCTCAGCTGGATAGAGTGACTGACTACGAATCAGTAGGCCGGGGGTTCGAGTCCCTTCCATCGCACCAA
>CAZUDU010000070.1:0-7761 GCA_964619455.1 uncultured Faecalibacterium sp. | reverse complement strand
TTTTGCACTTTATCATTGACGAATGCTGTTATTTTTTGTATAATCAAATCACAAACGTTGGCATTATTTACCTCTCTTGTAAAAGCATGGTCCGCCAACAAAAAACAACTTAAAAACAAATCAGAAAAGGAGAAGATCGTTATGAAGAGCACTGGAATCGTGCGTGGTATCGACACGCTGGGCCGTATCGTTCTGCCCAAGGAGCTGCGCACCAGTATGCATCTGGACAACGACGCAAAGCTGGAGATCTTTGTGGATGGGGACTCCATCATCATGAAGAAGTATCGTCCGGCTGGCAGCTGTGACTTCTGCGGCGAAGTCTCGGAAGGTGCCGCAGAATTTGCTGGCTACTGCATCTGCCCTGCCTGCCGCCACAAGATCAGCGTTCTGTGATCGGCTGAAAAGGAGGCCGCAGTATGAGTCAGATGATCGACTTCACCCTGCCCTCCACCGTACCGGGCCGGACGCTCCATGCGTTCCGCTGTGTTCCGGACGGCGAAGTGCGTGCAGTCTTGCAGCTGTCTCACGGCATGGCGGAACACATCGACCGGTATAAGCCTCTGGCAGAGTATCTTGCCGCCTCCGGCATTCTGGTCACCGGGCACGATCATCTCGGGCACGGCGGTTCCATCCGCTCAGAAGAGGATCTGGGCTTCTTCGCCCAACCGGACGGCAACCGTGCCGTGCTGGAGGATCTGCACGCCATGACCGCCCTGACCAGGGAGCTGTATCCGGATGTTCCGTATTTTCTGCTGGGTCACAGCATGGGCTCGTTCTATGCACGGCAGTATCTGTGCGAATACGAGTCCGAGCTTTCCGGCGCGATCATCATGGGCACCGGTTGCCAGCCCAAAGCACTGGTGCTGACCGCAAAAACACTCTGCCGGGTGCTTGCCGTCTTTTTGGGCTGGCATCACCGCAGCAAATTTGTGGCCAACCTTTCTTTCATGGGCTACAACAAAGGGCTGGAAGGCCGTACCGACAGCGACTGGCTCAACCGGGACGCTGCCGAGGTCGACAAATACATTGCCGACCCCAAGTGCGGCTTCACCTTTACCCTCAATGCGTATTACAGCATGTTCACCGGCATCCTGCGCCTGTATGATCCGCTTTTGCTCGCACAGGTCCCCAAAGAGCTTCCGCTGCTCTTTTTGGCCGGTGATGCCGACCCGGTCGGTGAACGGGGCAAGGGCGTCCTGCGTGCTGTACAGAGCCTGAAGGATGCCGGGGTGAAAAACATCCGCTGCATCCTCTATCCCGGCGCACGGCATGAGCTTTTGCTGGAGCGCAACCGCCTTGAAGTCTTTGCCAATATCCGCAATTGGCTTGACGAACAGATCCCTCTTTAAATCCGCAAAAACCAACCGCAAGGAAAAACGGCAGGTGCATCCGCAGCACCTGCCGTTTTTCTGTCCGACCAACAAAACAGCTCCTGCCAGCGCTTGTGCACCGGGCAGGAGCTGTCGTTGTTTTTAAATCAGTTTTGCCTTTTTCAGGAGCTTATCGCCAAAGCCGACCAGCGCCCTGCCGCGCCGACCCAGAATTTTGGGCAGCAGCACCCGCGCCATCGCCCAGACACCGGCAAAATTATACAGGATGATGACCGCCGTGAACAGTCCCGTCCACAGCCCGTACAGCGGCGTTTCCGCCAGCAGGACGAACGCCTCAGCGATCAGCAGCACCGCATTGATCACCACACGCTTGAGGTGGATATGCATCCCGATCATCCGGCTCGCGTCCGCAGCGCGCAGGGCGAATACCAGCGCAAGCCCTAGGAAGGAGGCATAGGTCGCACCGACCGGCCCCCACCACTTGATGAAGAAGTAGTTCATGATACAGTTGCTCAGCGCACCGCACATCATGGTGATCATACTGCGTTTGGAGCGGGTAGTGACCACATACACGCTGTTCATGAACTGGTTGAAGCAGCTGCAGGTGGAGGCCAGCACCAGAAAGGGCACAAAGTGCCACGCATAATAATAGCTGGACTTCATGATGTGCATCAACGGGCGGCACAGCCAGATAATGCCCGCCGCACAGCAGAACAGTACACTGGAATAGCTGAGGAAGATCTGGGTGAAGAACTTCCCGCGCTCTTCCTCTTCGGTGACCGCCGAGAGCTGCCACGCGTCGTAGAAGATCAGGCCCAGCGTGGTCAGGATGGTGGGCAGGAAGTAGCCGGTAGAGAGCAGGCCGCTCCATGCCTCGCCGCTTCTGCCGCCCACACCATCGCACATCTCACGTACAAAGAACAGGTCGGAGGCGTTGATGATCCAGAAGCTGATCTGTGCCGGGATCATCGGCAGCGAGAAGTTGAGCATCCGCTTCCACAGCGGCCTGTTGAGATCCTTCAGCTCAACATAGTTCCACAGTCTGCCGGTAAAAGTCAGGAACAGCACACTGGTCAGATCGCCGCAGATGATCGCCAGCAGATAGCCGTTGGCACCCAGCCCCAGCACCACCAGATACAGCACATCGAACAGCAGCGTTGCAAAGGTGCACAGAATGCCGTCCACCGCCACGAGCTTGTTCCACTCGCGGCTGCGCACGAACTGCGTGCACAGGGTGCGCAGGCAGCTCATCAGCACATAGATGTAGATGAGCAGACCATACTGCGCCATGTCCGGCAGAAAACGCGCCACAGGCCAGCAGACCACCAGAATGCCAAAGCCGCCGAGGATGGTCAGCAGACCGTTGGTGAACACCTGCTTTTCGCTGTTGCCCTTGTCCAGACCAAAGCGGATGATGGCATTGCTCATGCCCATCGAGACAAAGGGGATGAGCAGGTTCGCGTACTGGCTCAGGATCTTGGAAAGTCCCAGATCCGACACCTCTGCCATTGCATAGGTCAAAAAGGGCTGGATGAGCAGCGAAAGCAGCTTGGAAGAAAAGCTGGAGATCGCAAAAATAAGGGTGTTTCCGGCAAGACGGGAATATTTATCCGTGCCGGACTTTTTTTCATTTTCCAAAGGGATCGTCCTTCCTGTTTCAAGTTCCTTTTTTACTTCAGCAGTTCTCTGCGCGCACGCCAGTCCGGCAGGAGCTTTTCCACCTCTGCCCAGAAGGCGGGGCTGTGGTCGTGCTGCAAAAAGTGGCAGTACTC
The DNA here is from genome assembly GCA_964619455.1 of uncultured Faecalibacterium sp. Taxonomy (GTDB): domain Bacteria; phylum Bacillota; class Clostridia; order Oscillospirales; family Ruminococcaceae; genus Faecalibacterium. The sequence continues at coordinate 4,658 of CAZUDU010000070.1, read as the reverse complement.
ATGTACCACCACATAGATCTGTGCCGCCGGGGGCATATTGTAGAGCTGGAGCGCAAAGGTGATCTGCCCCCGCTTATAAAAGCAGACCCCCCACCGGCTAGTCATGCTGCGCACCTTGATGACCGGCTTCTTGCCGCCCAGTGCCTGCGCGAACGCCGGATAGACCTTGTCGCTCATGGCGGTGAAATACGCCACCGCCGTTTCCTTGTCCGGCAGGTCGCAGTTCTGCGCCAACTCCTTGCGCTGACGGTCCCGGATCCAGTCGATCTGCTCAGCCACAAAGCGGTCTGCCTGCTCCCAGTCTGTGCGCATCGGGATGGTGACCTTCACCGAGCCATCCTTCTGCACATGGAGGTGGAGCCGCTTATTTTTGCGGCGCACACATTCGTACCAGATGCCGCCCGCAAACCGAAGCTGGGACACCGGTCTTCGTTCCGCCATCCGGGTCAGCTCTCCCTGGCAGGCTGCCTGACCGGCAGCTGTGCCAGCACCACCGCCGCAAAGATCAGCACGCAGCCCGCACCCTCCCGCAGCGAGAGGGACTGGCGCAGGATCAGCCAGCCGCCCACCGCGCTGAATACGCTCTCCAGACACATGATGAGGCTGGCGATGGCGGGGTTCAGGTCACGCTGACCGAGGATCTGCAAGGTATACGCCACGCCGCTGGAGAAGACTCCGCAGTACAGGATGGGCAGCGCATTGGCAGAAAAATCTGCCACGGTAGGCGTTTCAAACAAAAATGCCATCAGGGTGCTTTCCACTGCCACGACCACGAACTGCCAGAAGCTGAGCCGCACACCGTCCACCTGCGGCGAATAATGATCCACCGCCATGATCTGGAACGCAAACAGCACTGCACAGAGCATCAGGATCAGATCACTGAACTGTACGCTGCCAAAGCCGCTCTGCATACACAGCAGGTACAGTCCGCACACTGCGATGCACATACTCACCCAGAGCCGCACACTGCCGCGCCGCCCCAGCGCCAGCCCGAACACCGGCACCAGCACCACATACATCGCGGTCAGAAAGCCTGCCTTTGCGGTGGAAGGGTCGATGGTGATGGCGATCTGCTGCGCCGCCGATGCCGCAAACAGCAGTGTGCCGCAGACAGCACCCGCCTTCAAAAGGCGGCGGCGCTCCTGCGGCGTTTTGGGGCTTCCGTCCGGCTTGCCCTGACGGCGGTGCACAGCATCGAACACCCACACCGTGGGCAGCAGTACCAGCACTGCCAGCCAGCTGCGCCCGGCAAGGAAGGTGTAGGCCCCCATGCCGGAGCCTACGCTCTGCGCTACGAATGCCATGCCCCAGATCAAGGCGCACAGCATCAGCAGCAGGGAATTGCGGGTCTGCACACTCATGCTACGCCCTCCACCTTGAGCAGGCCGTAGAGGTAGTAGCGGCTGGAATCATACGAGATCGTGAACCGGTAGCTCGCCTCCGGATCCAGCCCGGTGATGGTGCAGCGGTAGTCCGTTCCATCGGTCTTGACATAGTAGGTGCTCTCCGGCACATATTCCGTGCCGCCGTCCACCTTTTTCCACAAAGCGATCTTGAACTTCTGGGTGCCCTCTGCCGAGCCGCACGCCATAATGTCCAGCGTGCCGCCGGGCACGGTAAAGTAGCTGGTCTTGCGGCTCCAGATGCCGTTGAACACCGCCGACAGGCAGCCTTCCACCTTGGCTTCCTCATACTTTGCGGAGGGGTCGGTGATGCCCTGCACGATCAGCGGATCTTCCGTGGATTCTGCCCAGCGGGTGGTATCCTCTTCCTGTACGGTATCTGCCGTGCCCAGGATCTTGCGTGCCATATTGCCCAGCGCTTCCTTGCAGCCGGTCAGGCTCAGCATCAGGACCACTGCCGCCAGCAGAACGATCAAACGTTTTCTCAGTTTCATAGCTTCCCTCATGAAGCAGATGCTTCTTTTTTTGACAGGTCTGTTTTCTCCGTGTGCGTCCGCACACAGAACGTCAAGGATAGTATACCGCATTTTGGGGCACGGTACAAGAGAGCGCCCTTTCGACTCACATTTTTATAACATTCCTTCGCCGTTGAGCGCACGCAGCGCTTCTGCCTCCTGCCCGGCAAGCTCCGGCTGTGCCGATGCGAACAGTGAGTCGTAGCGGTACAGCGCCCAGCCGCCGATGCCCTGTGCACGCAGATGCTCTACCTGCCGCGCCAGCGCACTGCCGGTGTTCCATTGCTCGGTGCTGTCCGGGTTCGCGCCGCCGTCCCCGGCCCCGATGCGGTACGCGCCCAAACCAAAATAGAGCTCCACGCCCGCCGCGCGGGGGTAAGCGCACCATTCTGCAGTGATGTTCTCGAACGCAAAGCGGGTACTGCCTGAACGCAGGGTGTAGCCAAAGCCCCAGTAGAGCTGCGGGCAGAGGTAGTCCACCACCCGTTCCTCTCCCCCGGCGCTGAGCCAGCCGAGCACATCGCTGTACTGCTGGTTCAGGTCGTTGTCCGGGTTGCCCTGCGGGCTGATGCCAAAACGCAGGGTGGGGTCTGCCGCTTTCACGGTGTCGTACACCGCCCGTACCAGCGCGGTGACCTTCTGGCGCCGCCATGCGGTGCGGTTCTCTGCCCCGCTGGCGGCAAACTGTTCCGCGTCGATGGCAGGGTCGGTGGTGGGGTAAAAGTAATCATCAAAGTGGATGCCGTCCACCGCATAGTTCTGCACAAGCTCTGCGACTCCCTGCACCACATAGTCCGCCGCCGCATCCTGCGCGGGGTTCAGGTAGACCCCGCCGTTCTCCACCGTACAGAGCCATTCCGGGTGGGTGTACACCAGATTGTCTGCGGCAAGGCTCGGCGGCATCGTGCCCGAAGAGCACAGCCGGTAGGGGTTGATCCACGCTTCCACCGAGATCCCGCGTGCGTGCGCTTCGCCCAGCAGAACATCCAGCGGATCAAAGCCGGGATCCCGCCCCTGCGTTCCGGTGCACAGATGGCTCCACGGGTAGAGCGTGCTGCGGTAGAGCGCGTCCCCAAAGGGACGCACCTGTGCCAGAACGGTGTTCAGCCCCAGCTCTGTGCAGCGATCGAGCATCTGCGCCACCCCCGTGCGGAAGGCTTCTTCGGATGAAAAATCCATCCGCGCCCATTCCAGATAGCTCACCCACACCGCACGCCACTCGCCCGCAGGCAGTGCCGGGTTCGGCTCTTCCTCCGGCTGAGGCATCACCGGCTCCTCCGGCGGCAAACTCCGGCGTTGCCAGAGCGTCCACGCCGCCGCGCCGCAGCCTGCGGCCCCCAGCAAAAAGGCTCGCCGTCCGAACCGTTTTCTGCGTCCGTTTCGTTTCACCTTCCGGCGCTGGGTCACAGCGTCTCCTCCTGCGTCTTGTACAAAGTCAGCGCCGCCCAGCCGCGTGCCGCTGTTGCCAACACGAACATCAGGTTCGTCCAGAACGCCAGTGCGCTTACCCCGGCATAGCGGGTCATCAGCCAGAAGACCAGCCGCAGGGCTTCGGCCATGCCTACCAACTGGAGCTGACGCTGCACCGGCTTGCCGCTGCGGTACTCGATGCCCAGCAGCCCCGGCCAGACCAGCGCCGAGCACAGATCCCCCGCCCAGCCGTTTGCCGCCAGATTGCTGATCATCAGCGCCACGAACACAAGGGTGTAGTCCCGCTTATCCTTTGCGGGTGCGCCCTTCTGTGCCGCAAGGAACAGCACCGTGATGCCGGTCAGACAGAACGCGACCATCTCCAGCCCGGACAGATCCAGCCCTGCCATAATTCCAATGCCGCCCAGCATCGAGATCGCCGCAGCAGCCAGCAAAAAGAAATACCAGGTTTTTTGTGTAAATTTAAGTTTCATCGCTTTCCTCCCGCCCGCACGGTGCGGGCATTTGCTGAAATTTTCAAAGAATTAAAAATATTATAGCACAAAATTGCGCAGGTTGTGTTACAATAAGGAAAACTCTTTGGGGAGGTTCGCCCATGAACACCGTTGTTTCCTTTCTTTTGCTTGCCGCCGTGCTGGCATTTATCATTATTCTGCTCTCCCGCCGGGAGAACGGCCGCCGCAGCCAGTACGGCCCCTCCGGCCTTTCGGAGTTCCGCACCGATCTGCCGCTGGACGATTGCTTTGACCGTCTGGATGCGCGCAGCGAACAGGACGTTTTCGCCTACGAGTGCCAGCGCGAAAAGGACGGCGGCTTTTTGCTGCACCTCACCCTGCACCAGCCCACCCAGCAGCCGCTGGACACCCTGTACACTCTCCGGCTCGACCCCGGCCGCCAGACCATCGTGACCCTGATCTTCCTGCGGGAAGCCTTCGGATATAAGGAGCCGCTTTTCCCGCAGGAGATGCTGGACGAATTTTTGCTGCAAAAGCTGGAGGCACACCGCACAAAGTGAGCCGTCCGCGCGCAAACTTTCGCCAAAGCACTTTTCATTTCCGCACAAATTTGTTATACTAATGTGTGTTGCGGCCTTCGCCGCAGCCTTGCGGGCTAGTAGCTCAGTTGGTCAGAGCTGGCGGCTCATAACCGCTTGGTCCCGGGTTCAAGTCCTGGCTGGCCCACCAGATCCTTCCCCCGGCCCGAATGGGTCGGGGCTTTTTTGTGCCCTGTTGTACAGAACATATTTGTTCAGACGCAGCGATCCCCCATGCACAGGCATATACCTGTACATGGGGGATCGTTCTTTGTA
>CAZUDU010000069.1:0-7929 GCA_964619455.1 uncultured Faecalibacterium sp. | reverse complement strand
ATCTTCAGCCCCTGTGTGCAAAGCTGGGAGAAGAAAATACAGGCAAAACACTGGTGGCAGTCACCGCACTGGAACAGGTGGGGCTGATCGCCGCTGTGGAAAAGGGCGGGGCAAAGTTCTGGGGAATCGTGCCGACAGCCGGCAAAAAGAACCTTGCCGATGCGCCCATCCTGCAATGTTTGGAGGAAGAATAAATGCCAGAGGGAAAAAAAGCAGTTGCCCCCACCCCAGCGCGGGAGGAAGATTTTTACTCCGCAAAGACCCATCTGCATCAGCCGATGCAGGAAACGTCGACCGTTGCCGCTACGGCACAGCTGGCCAACGCACCGGAGGGGATGCACCCTTCTGAGGTGCGCCCGGAGATCGTGACCTGGGAAAAGCTCTGCGAGGCGATCACGGCGAGCGGCAGGTCGTACAACATGGAGATGATCCAGAAGGCCTACGACCTTGCAAATGGTGCGCACAACGGCGTCTGCCGCCGCAGCGGTGAGCCGTATATCTGCCACCCGCTGGCCGTGGCCCGGCTGGTGCTGGATCTGGGCATGGATACCGAGAGCATCGCGGCTGCCCTTCTGCACGATGTCGTGGAAGATACGCCCACGACGCTGGAGGACCTGACCAGTATGTTCGGTGCGGAAGTCTCCCAGATGGTGGACGGCGTTACCAAGCTGACCAAGATCCAGTTCTCGAACATTGAAGAATTGCAGGCAGAGAACCTGCGCAAGATGCTGCTGGCGATGAGCCGTGATGTCCGCGTGATGATCATCAAGCTCTGCGACCGGCTGCACAATATGCGCACCGGTGACGCATGGCCGGAGCAGAAGCGCCGCGATAAAGCGCGCGAAACGATGGAAGTCTATGCTCCCATCGCCAACCGTCTGGGCATCCTGAACGTCAAGGAAGAACTGGAAGACCGCAGCCTGCATTATCTGGATCCGGTGGGCTATGAGGAGATCAATAAGATGCTCAGCGAGCGCGCAGGCGAGGAGTTCCTTGCCAAGGTGTCCGGCGTGATCGAGCATCATCTGATCGAGAACGGCATCGAGGGCGCGACCATCAAGCGCCGCGTCAAGAGCATCTATGGCATCTACCGCAAGACCATCATGCAGAACAAGTCCTTTGACGAGATCTATGATATCTATGCGGTGCGTGTGATCCTGGATACCCTTGCCGAGTGCTACAGCACGCTGGGTCTGATCCACGATATGTATCACCCGCTGCCCAACCGCTTCAAGGACTATATCTCCACCCCCAAGCCCAACGGCTACCAGAGCCTGCACACCACGGTCATCGGGCATGAGGGCATCCCCTTCGAGGTGCAGATCCGTACCCGCAAGATGGACGAGCAGGCCGAGTACGGCGTTGCCGCCCACTGGAAGTACAAGGAAGGTCTGGGCGGCCACGACAAGCTGGATGAGCGCCTTGCATGGGTCAGCCAGCTGCTGGAAAACCAGCGTGTCAGCGAGGATTCCGGCAACCTGCTCCACGACCTCAAGAGCGATCTGCTGCCGGAGGAGGTCTTTGCCTTTACCCCCAAGGGCGATGTCATCAACCTGCCCACCGGGGCTACCTGCATCGACTTTGCCTATGCGATCCACTCGGCGGTGGGCAACCGCATGGTGGGCTGTAAGGTGAACAACCGCATGGTGCCCATCGATCACACGGTCGTTACCGGCGAGATCATCGAGGTCATCCTCGGACCGGTGGATAAGGGACCCAGCCGCGACTGGCTCAAGATCGTGCGTACCAGCGAGGCAAAGAGCAAGATCCGCAACTGGTTCAAGAAGATGCGCCGCGAGGAGAACATCGCACAGGGCAGAGATGCTCTTGCCAAGGAGCTGCGGCGTGAGCTGATCCTCATCCCGGATGACCAGCTGGACGAGTTCATCGACGGCTGCTGCCGCCGTCTGCGTCAGAACAATGCAGAGGAGCTGTATGCAGCCATCGGCTACGGCGGCATGACCATTGCCAACTGCCTGCCCAAGCTCAAGGAAGAATGGCAGAAGCTCAAGGCGGCAGAGGCCGCAGAGGGACGCACCGAGGACGACCTGCCTAAGGTGGATCTGAGCCGTGTGCACGCCACCGATGGAGTCGTGGTGGAAGGCTTCGACAACACCCCCATCAAGTTTGCCAAGTGCTGCAGTCCGCTGCCGGGAGACCCCATCGTGGGCTTCATCACCCGCGGTTTTGGTGTGTCCATCCATAAGCAGAGCTGCGCCAATGCCATCGCCAGCATGAAAGACCCCACAAACGCTCCTCGCTGGGTCAAGTCCTATTGGGCGGACAGTGTGAAGGACAACTACAAGGCCGGGCTGGAGATCATTGCGCTGGACCGCAACGAGCTTCTGCGCGACGTTCTGGCGGTTCTGGCAGATATCCGGGTGCCTATCTATACGATGAACGCCCGTCAGGTCGAAAACAACTGCGCCGTGGTCAGCCTGACCATCGGCATCAACAATACCGAGCATCTGAACCGGGTGGTCGCACGGCTGTCCAAGGTCAAGGATGTGCTCAAGGTCACAAGGAGTTAAACAGTCATGCGAGCAGTCATTCAGGCAGTATCCTCCGCCAGCGTGCGGGTCAACGGCGGTGAGCCGCGCGCCATCGGTCCGGGTCTTGTCATCCTGCTGGGTGTCAAGGACACCGACACGCTGGACATCGTGCCCCGTCTGGCGGAAAAATGCGCTGGGCTGCGCATCTTTCCGGACGATGAGGGCAAGCTGAACCTCAGCGCAAAGGACAAGGGCTATTCGGCACTGGTGGTGTCGCAGTTCACCCTGTACGGCAACACCAAAAAGGGCTACCGCCCCAGCTTTATCACCGCAGCAAAGCCGCCGCTCTCGGTGGATGCTTATGAGCTGTTCCTTGCGGAGATGGATAAGCAGGGGCTGAAAGAGATCCAGCACGGTGAGTTCGGCGCAGATATGCAGGTCGCCCTCGTCAACGAAGGTCCCTGCACCATCATCATCGACACCGATGAATGGAAACGTAAGGAGTGATCTCATGCAGGCATTTCACATCCCGGCGGCAGCGCCGCTGTACACCAATACCTTTTTGCTCATCTCGGATGCGGGTCATGCTGCTGTGATCGACCCGGCGGCAGATGTGCAGACCTATGAAACGATCCTCAAGGAGAACAATGCTCAGCTCGCGATGATCCTGTGCACCCACGGGCATTATGACCATGTGGGCAGTGCGGAAGCCCTGCGCGAAAAATGGGGCGCAGCGCTCTACTGCGAGCAGGCAGACCTTGCCGGAGACCGGCTGTATCCGCTGCACAGTGCGGACAGCTCCTACCCGGAGGGCGGCACTCTCACGCTGGACGAGCTCCAGTTCACAGTCTGGCACACGCCGGGGCATACGCCGGGCAGCGTGGTGCTGCTGTGCGGAGAGTATCTTTTCTGCGGTGATACGCTGTTTGCGGGCAGCATCGGGCGCACCGATCTTGCAGGCGGCAGCAGTGCACAGATGGACGAGAGCCTGCGCAAGCTGGCAGCGCTGCCCATCCCGCAGCAGGCACAGGTACTGCCCGGTCACGGTGAGTTCTCGCTGTTTGGCGAGGAAGTGCGAACCAACTTTTATATCAAGAACGCTTTGCGGAACAAAGGCGGAATGGAACGATGAAGATTTATATTACCGGGCTGCCGTCCGGGTATGAGGTGGAGCATCTGGCACGCCTGTTCTACCCGATGGCACCCCTGACCCTGACCCCGCCGGAGGACGGCGAGGACTGTATCTGGGCGGAAAAGAAGCCGGAAGGTCTGTTTGCGATGGTTCGTGAACAGGGCAGATGCCAGACGGCGGAGGCTCCGCTGCCCGAAGCGGGCGGCGAGACGGTGGAATTTGCCCTTGCGAGCCTGACGTATGATCTGCTGCGCGGCTGGACGGGCATCCGCCCGCCGTGGGGCAAGATGACCGGCGTGCGTCCGGTGCGTCTCATCCACGACAAGCGCACCGCCGGCTGGAGCGAGGGCGAGATCGACCGTTTCTTTCTGGAACGGTTCGACTGCTCAGAGCAGAAATACGGTATGGCAAAGCAGATCGCAGATCTGCAGGAGCCGATCCTTGCGCGCGGCAGTGCGCCGAACAGCTACAGCCTGTATATCGGCATCCCGTTCTGCCCGTCCCGGTGCAGCTATTGCAGCTTTGTGAGCTGCAACCTTGACCGCGACCGCAAGATGGTGCAGCCTTATGTGGACTGCCTCTGCCGCGAGGTGGAGGAGATCCGGCTGCAGGCAGACAAGGCAGGGCTGGAGATCTGCAGCATCTACATCGGCGGCGGCACCCCCACCAGCCTTTCGGCGGATCAGCTGCGCCAGCTCATGGGGACCGTGCGGGAGAATTTTGACCTTGCAAAGCTCGTAGAATATACGGTGGAAGCGGGCCGACCGGACTGTACCGATGCCGAAAAGCTGGCGGTCATCAAGGAATACGGTGCTACCCGCATCTCGATCAACCCGCAGACCTTCTCGGACGAGGTGCTGGCAAACATCGGCCGCAAGCATTCGGCACAGGACATTCTGGACTGCTACGCCGATGCACGCGCGGCAGGGCATACCGACATCAATATGGATCTGATCGCGGGTCTGCCCGGCGACACGGTGGAAAGCTTTGAGCGCAGTCTGCGGCAGGCGATCGCACTGGATCCGGAGAATATCACGGTGCATACCCTGACTCTCAAGCGGGCATCCCGCATCGTCATCGAGGATCAGCAGGAGAACGACTATGCGGATGTGGCGGCAATGCTGGAAAAATGCAGCCTGCTGACCGAGGCGGGCTACCGCCCGTACTACCTCTACCGCCAGAAGAATACCCTGCAAAACCTTGAAAACGTGGGCTGGTGCAAGCCGGGGCACGAAGGGTATTACAACATCTATATCATGGAGGAAGTCCAAACCATCCTTTCTGCAGGCGCGGGCGGCAGCACAAAGCTGGTCGCCGACGGCGGCAAGCGGATGCAGCGCATCTTCAACTTTAAATATCCGAACGAGTATATCCAGCGCTTTGCGGAGGTACTGGAACGGAAAAAAGGAGTGGCTGAGTTTTATGATCACGATCTGGGTACCGAAACGTCTGGTTGAGGTCGAACTGTACAACGTTGCTGCGCGCAGTCCGCAGGAGCTGGCACAGCTTAGTGAAAAAAGCTATGCTCAGCGGGTGAACTATGCGGCAGACAAGGTGCGCGCTTCCGGCGCGACCATCGTGATGCTGACCGGGCCTTCTGCAAGCGGCAAAACGACCTCCTCCCACTGCCTTGCAAAGGCACTGGAGCGCAAGGGTACACCCGCCCATGTCATCAGTCTGGACAACTTCTTCAAAGGGGCAGAGTTCTACCCTAGGATGCCGGACGGCACGCTGGACTACGAGAACCCGGAAACGCTGGATATGCCGCTGATCAAGCAGTGCCTGAAAGAGCTGAGCACGACCGGCAAGACCGTTCTGCCGATCTATGATTTCACCACCGAGAGCCGCTCGGACAAGGTGGAGCCGCTGGATCTGGAGGGCGGTGTGTGCATCGTGGAGGGCATCCATGCGCTCAACCCGGAGCTGACCAACCTTGTGCCCGGCGGTGACATCTACCGTATCTATGCCGGTCTGCGGGAGGAATATTGTATTGATGGACGCCGTGTCATCAACACGCAGGATATCCGGCTTTGCCGCCGCACCCTGCGGGATGCTGCGACCCGCGGGCGCAGCCCGGAGCAGACCCTTGCCATGTGGGCGCGGGTTCTGGACGGCGAGACCCGGTATATCAAGGGCTTCAAGAGCAGTGCAGATTTCCTGCTGGATACGTCGTTCACCTATGAGCTGGGTCTGATCTCGAACCTGCTGAATAAAGTGCGCCGCCAGTTCACGTTGGACGGCAGCAATGCGGTGCTCTGGGACGAGACGGCACGCCGTTTTGAGCATGTTGCACCCCTGCCGCTGGAGCTTCTGGCACCGGACAGCATGCTGCGGGAGTTCTATGGCGGAGATGCAGCCGGACATTGACCGGGGAAATGCGAAAATTGTGTGTCGAAAAGGGCACCAAAATGTTAAAAATACAGGGTGTTCGTTGCATTTGCGCAGCCAGTGCGCTATAATGAAATCAGACTCCGAAACGGCGCAGTGCGCCGGAAAATCGAAACCGGCCTGAGATGAGAGAGGTGTCTTTTATGGATTTCAACAAGCTCAAGGAAATGGGCATCGAATATGCTGAAAAAGGCAAAAATGCTGCTATGGATCTTGCCGAAAAGGGCAAGACGCAGGCTCTGATCCTGAACGAGCAGTCCAAGCTGCTCAAGGCACAGCGCCAGCTCGGCGCACTGGTCTACAGCCTTGCCAAGGGCAAGGAGGAAAACCAGCCCCTGGTCGACAAGTACATCGAGATGCTCGACACCATCGAGCAGGAGATCGCCCGCCTGAAAGCGAGCCTGACTCCGGCCGAGACGGTCGAAGTGGAAGTTGAGATGGATGCACGGGCCACTGAGCCGGAAAAGCATAAGAGCTGCCCGCAGTGTGGTGCATCGGTCGAAGAGGATGCGCTGTTCTGCAACAAGTGCGGCGCGCAGCTCTGAGAAACTGAGAGTCCGCAAAAGGGCGGTGTCCCGTTTCAGGATGCCGCCCCTTTTTTGAGGAAAATGCGAAATTTTCTGGAAAACTGTGGAATGATTTCCGGTTTTGCTTGAAAAATGCAGAAAGCTGCGCTACAATCTAAACGAACCTGTACAGCAGAAGGGGAGAAGAAGATGACGGACTGGGAACCCCGTGCACCCTATACCGCAGAGCAGCTCATGGAGATCCTGCGCATTTTGCGGGATCCAAAAGATGGCTGCCCGTGGGACAAGGTGCAGACCCATACCTCCATCCGCAAGAACTTTCTGGAAGAGACCTGCGAGGCGCTGGAGGCGATCGACCTCGACGACCCGGCGCTGATGCGGGAGGAGCTGGGCGATGTGCTGATGCAGATCGCGTTCCACACGGTGATGGAAGAAGAACGCGGGCACTTCACTTTTGAGGATGTCTGCCGTGAGGTGTGCGAAAAGCTGGTGTTCCGCCACCCGAACATCTTTGCTTCCTCTGCGGCGCAGAACGCGGGTATAAACGGCTGGGATGCGCTCAAAAATAAAGAAAAAGGGCGCACTACCCTTGCGGACGAGCTGGATACCGTGCCCGCTACACTCCCGGCGCTGATGCGTGCGCAGAAGCTGCAAAAGCGGGCAGAGCGCTGCGGCGCCGAGCATACGACCCGGCAGCAGGCACAGGATGCCTTGCAGGCAGCGGTGGAGCGCTGGGCGCAGGTGCCGGAAAACGACCGGCAGAATGCGGCAGGGGAGTTGCTGCTTGCGGCGGCGCAGTCACTGCGGCTGGCAGGGGTCGATGCAGAAGAAGCGTTGACCTTTGCATCCAAACGGTATTGCGAGGAGCTTTTGGCTCAGCAAGAATGCGGTACTCAGGTCGAATGACCTGCTCCGATAGACCACAAAACCAAACGAGCTAGAATTTTTTGGAGGGTATAAGTATGACCAAGACTGACTTGATCGCACAGGTTGCGGCAAATACGGAAATGAGCAAGAAGAGCGCAGAGCTGGCTGTCAGCGCTGTGTTTGAGGCACTGGGCAAGGCGATGGCAGACGGCGAGAAGATCACCATCTCCGGCTTTGGCACTTTTGAGGTGCGTGAGCGCGCAGAGCGTCAGGGCATCAACCCCCGCACCCGTGAGCCGATCACGATCGCAGCATCCCGCAGCATCGTGTTCAAGCCCGGTAAGTCCCTGAAGGACAGCCTGTAAGCTGAACCGCATTGCCGCCGCAGTCTCGTCAGGAGCTACGGCGGCATTTTTGTGTTAATAGAAACGAGGAGAACTGTTATGCGTCTGGATAAATATCTCAAGGTCTCGCGCCTGATCAAGCGCCGCACGGTGGCAAACGAAGTGGCGGACGCGGGGCG
>CAZUDU010000068.1:0-7997 GCA_964619455.1 uncultured Faecalibacterium sp. | reverse complement strand
TCCAAGAGCATGGCGCACCGGGCGGTGCTCTGTGCGGCGCTTGCCAAGGGGACTTCTCATATCACGAATCTGGAATTCAGCAAGGACATCCGTGCGACCCTTGACGCGGCGGCGCAGATGTGCGCGGCAGTGCACACCGGCAGCGCGGACGCTGCGGTAGAAGGGCTGGGGCGCTTTTTGCCGCTGGACGCTCCGGTGGACTGCTGTGAGAGCGGCAGCACCCTGCGGTTCCTGATCCCCATTGCCAGCCTGACCGGGCAGCCGGTGCGCTTTACCGGGCGCGGGCGGCTGATGGAGCGCCCGCAGTCGGTCTACCAGACCCTTTACAGGGAACAGGGACTGCGGTTCGAGCAGAGCGCAGAAGGGCTGACCGTGGAGGGCACGCTTTCGGCGGGAGAATACACCCTTGCGGGCAATGTGTCCAGCCAGTTCATCAGCGGTCTTCTGTTTGCGCTGCCGCTGCTGGAAGGGGACAGCACCCTGCATCTGATCCCGCCGGTGGAGAGCCGCAGCTACATTGAGATGACCCGTGCGGCGCAGATGCAGTTCGGCGTTTGCAGCCACTGGCAGGATGACACCACCCTGGTCATCCCCGGCGGGCAGCAGTACCGCCCCTGTGACTACACGGTGGAAGGGGATTACAGTCAGGCTGCTTTCCCCGCCGTGCTGGGCGCAGTGTGCGGCGGCGTGACCGTGACCGGGCTTGCACCGCAGACCTTGCAGGGCGATGCGGTCATTCTGGACATCCTGCGCCGCTGCGGGGCGAACATCACCTGCGCAGGCGGCAGTGTCTCGTTTGAAAAAGCGCCGCTGCACGGGGTGGAGATCGACCTTGCGGACTGCCCGGATCTGGGTCCGGTGCTGATGGTGCTGGGGCTTTTCTGCGAAGGGGTCACGGTCATCCGCAATGCGGAACGGCTGCGCCTGAAGGAGAGCGACCGCATCGCGGCGATGGAAGCTGAACTGCGTGCCGTGGGCGGCGAGATCACGAGCGAGGGCGGCACCATTACCATCCACGGCTGTGCGGACCGCCTGCACGCGCCGGACGCGCCGCTCTGCGGGCACAACGACCACCGGGTGGTCATGAGCCTTGCGGTGCTCAGCGCGGCGGCCGGGCTGCCGCTGACCGTCTGCGAGGCAGAAGCGATCACAAAGAGCTGGCCGAATTTCTTTGAGGCGATCAAGCCTTTGGGTGTGGAGGTAGAAGATGCTGGATAAATCGAAACGCTATCTGATCGTAGGTCTGGGTCTGCTGGGCGGCAAGTATGCGCTGGAGCTGACCCATGCCGGGTTCCATGTGGACGGCATCAACCGCAGCGAGGGGCATTTGCAGTATGCGCTGGAGCACGGCTACATCCAGAGCGGCAAGACCCGCGATTTTGAGGATCTGGTGCGCGAGGCGGATCACATCATCTTTGGCTTATACCCCACCGCGCTGCTGGAGTGGTTCAAGACCTACGGGCAGCTGCTCAAGCCGGGATGCATCTTTACCGATGTTTCCGGCGTAAAGACCGGGCTGGTAGAGCCGATCCAGGCAATGTGCCCGGCGGGAGTGGAGTTCATCGCCAGCCACCCGATGGCGGGCCGGGAGACCTCCAGCGTGGAGCACGCCGCCGAGGTCAATTTTGCTCCGGCGAACTTTATCATCACCCCGACCGAAGCCAATACCCCGCAGGCCGTCCAGTGGGCGCGGGAGCTTGCCGGGGTGCTGGGCTTCAATCATATCTGCACCCTGACGGTGCAGCAGCACGACCAGATGATCGGCTATGTCAGCCAGCTGTGTCACGCTATTGCAGTGAGCCTGATGTGCGCCAACGACAATACCTCGCTGTGTGAGTACACCGGCGACTCCTTCCGCGACCTGACCCGCATTGCCCGGATCAACGACAAGATGTGGGCAGAGCTGTTCCTCTGGAACAAGGAGAACCTGATCGCGGAGATCGACCAGTTCGATGCAGCGCTGCACCAGCTGCGTACTGCGCTGGTGGAAGACGACCGGGACGGGCTGGAAGAGATGTTCCGCCTGTCTACCCAGCGCCGTGCTGCCTTTGACAAAAAGCTGCCGTAACTCTTTGAGAGAATACGATCATGGATGGGGAGGTACGAAATGCCAAAACAGGAAGGGCAAAAGTCTAAGCTCCTGACCCTGCTGCGCATTCTGGAGCAGAAGACCGATGAGAACCATCTGCTCAATGTTCCGCAGCTCGTTGCATTGCTGGAGCAGCAGGGCATCCGGAGCGAACGTAAAAGCATTTACAGTGACATCGAAACGCTGTGCAGTCTGGGCTATGATATCCAGATGCGGCGTGGGCGGGGCGGCGGCTACTGGATGGCCGGGCGTGCATTCGAGCTTTCGGAGCTGAAATTGCTGGTAGATGCCGTGCAGTCCAGCAAGGTCATTTCGGCGCGCACAAGCACCCGCATCATCCATAAGCTGGAACAGCTCTGCTCGGACTATGAGGGCTCGCAGCTCCAGCGTCAGGTCTATGTGAACGGCCGCCCCAAGAGCGACAGCCAGACCCTGCTTTACAGCATCGATGCGCTGCACAGCGCCATCAATGCGGGCAAAATGGTGCGCTTCCGCTACAAGGACGGCGGCACCCGCACGGTCAGCCCGTGGCAGCTTGCATGGGAAGGCGGCTGCTATTACCTGATCGCGTATCAGGACGAAAAAGAGCCGGTGGGCATCCGCAACTACCGTGTGGACCGCATGAGCGGCGTGACCGTTCTGGACGAGGCGCGCCGGGGCAAGACCGAGTTCAAGGGCTTTGACCTGCCCAGCTATCTGCGCAAGCATTTCAATATGTACGGCGGCCCGGAGCACCGGGTCACCCTGCGGTGCACCGATGATCTGGAGCCGGTCATGCGGGATCGCTTTGGCAAGGCTGTGATGTTCCTGCCGGAAGAGGACGGGCACTTCCACTTTGATGTACCCGTCTGTGTCAGCGAACAGTTCTTTGGCTGGGTCTGCGGCTTTGGCGGCAAGGTGGAGATCACTGCTCCCGCCGAGGTGCGCAGCCGCCTGTGCGAGCTTGCCGGGCGTATTGCACAGCAGCATCAATAAAAAAGAAAAACCCGCCGAAGCAGGTCAGCTTCGGCGGGTTTTCCGTTCTCAGGCGGTGGCAGGTATGGAAAAGAAAGAAGAATAAAAAAGAAGTTTATTTTGCATAGGAGGGTTTCAGACCGCGTGCTTCTGCCTGTTCACGCAGATCCTTCCAGGTGCCCATATGATCGATATCATAACGGGGGCAGACGGCATCACAGCGGCCGCACTGTGCACACAGGAACAGACCGTTGTTTACAGCCTCCAGCAGACGATCGGCCTGATCGTACGGATCGTAGTGGCGGTATGCAGATGCGATCAGGAAGCTGGGGCCGGCGAACTTGTCGGGGTTCGCAGCGAGCACGGGACAGGCTGCCATGCACACGCCGCAGCGGCTGCACCATTCCAGATTGTACAGCTTGTCGGTGACACTGGTATCAAAGGTGCTGTAATCGGCCTCACCCTGCATGGGCTCTACGCGCACGCGGGTGTATGCAGCGGACAGGCGGTTGTCGAAATCGCTCTTGTCGACGATCAGGTCGCGGATCACGTTGAAGCCCTTCAGCGGCTCCAGCGTATAGTCCTTGTTGGGATCCAGCGGCTCAGAGCACATAAAGACAGGGGTGCCGTTGAGGGTCATTGCACAGCGGCCGCACATTCTGCCGTGGCAGCTGTAATCATAGGCGATGGGCTCACAGTTCTCATGAACGTAGACCAGAGCTTCCAGCGCGGTCATTTTGTCGGTATAAGGGACTTCGTGGGTCACATAATACGGTTCGGTATCCACAGAAGGATCGAATTTGAAAATCTTGAACTTCATATTCTCTGCGCTCCTTGTTTTTGATGATTATCGTTTTGCACGATCACTTCCACGCATCGGCTTCGGGCCAGGTCTTTTTCTCGAACTGGATCTCGCCGTTCTTTTCGCGTGCGACCAGCGTGCACTTCCAGTTAGCATCGTCCAGATCGGGGAACTCTGCGCGCAGGTAAGCACCGCGGGTCTCCTCACGCATCAGGGATGCCTGCACACTGATCTCTGCGATCTCCAGGAGGTTGTAGTTCTCTACAGCTTCCTTCCATTCGGTGTTGTAGATCAGAGACTTGTCAGCGGCTACCATGCGCGGCATTTCCTCTTTGCGGATGCGGCGCAGCTCTTCCAATGCGGCCTCCATCTTTGCGGTCTCGCGGTACAGGCCAAGACTTTCGCCGCAGGCCTTCTGGATGTGGTGGCGCACCTCACAGGGACGCAGCGGATCAGCAACTTCGCGGTTGCGGATCTCGTGCAGGCGCTCGTACTCGCGCTCTACAACGCTCCAGTCCACATCCGGTGCATCCGGTGCGTTCTTCATGTAATCAATGGCACAGCGTGCGGCATAGGAGCCAAAGCGGTGCAGCAGGGTGACGCAGGAACCGCCGTTCTTGCCGACCGTGCCGGAACCACGGACAAAGAAGACGCCTTCGATGTCTTCGCACATCAGGTTGGTATCGACCGTCGGGGTGCCGCCGTGCTCGTACATTTCGGGAGCTGCCTCGATCGGCTCGGAGAAGACATCAATGCCAAAGCGCTTGAACACCTCAACGTTCCGCTTCATGGCTTCACGGAGCGGTGCGTTGCTGACGTCCACCAGAATGCCGCCGTTTTCGGTGCCAAGGCCGCTGGCGATCTTTTTGGCGAGGATCGGGTTGAAGTAGGCACGGTCATACGAGAAACGCTCCACATCGTCCACGGCGGGGTCAAAGAGCGGATTGCCGTCCTTATCCATCATCATTTCCCATTCGTTCGCGTCGGCGTTCAGGATGGTGCCCCAGCCGTATGCCAGACCCTTGGGATAAATGCTGCAAATGTCGTATGCGGCAAATTCTGCATCGCCGATACCAGCGCCGTGGCGGTAGGCTGCCACATCCACGTCACCGGTGTTATCCGGAGAGTTGAAGGTCTGCGCGGTGACGGTGCTCCAGCCGTACATCCAGCAGGTGCCGCCCACTGCAACGATGGTGGAGTTGGCGCGGTAGACGCGCATCTCACCGGTGGGCAGATAAATGCCGATGACACCAAGGCAGCGCCCCTCGCTGATCAGCAGATCGGTGACCATAGTGCGGTCAGCGATGGTGATCCAGGGGGACTTGTTCAGCTCGTCCTGATCGTGGCGGGGGAAGTAGCCCTCAGCGCCCTTGATCATGGGAAGGTCGAGATACCACTTCACACTGCCGTCCTCGTTACGAACAGGCAGGGTCTGACCGCGGTTGATCAGCGTGGTGCCGAGGTCCGCATTCGGGTTGGTGGTGTCGGCATTGTAGAAAGCCTGACGGTCGACCGGGTTACGGTCTGCAACATACGACTCCTGCGTGTAGTAATCAGGATCCGGGCACCAGGTAGCGATAACGTCCCAGTTGAAACCCGTTGCACCGCTGTGGCGGAAAGGTCCTTTGTCGATCATGGTGACCCTTCTGCCGTACTTGATAGCTTCGTAAGCGGCGCTCATGCCGCCAAAGCCGGAGCCGACCACGATGACATCGGTGTTGATCACCTCATAGTTCACATCGCTGACGACCTGCGTGATGGTGGGAGCTTCTGCCTTGGGAGTTTCCGGTGCGGCGGAAGAAGCCGGCGGGGTCGAAGCGGTCTGAGAGGCGGAACATCCCGAAAGACCAACGGCGGCAAGACCTGCCAGACCGGCGGCGGATCCTTTCAGAAATCCACGGCGGGAGATCCCACTTACGGGTACTTCTTTTTTCTTCATAAGCTGCTAATCCTCCTTGCTGCTTTTTGAAAATGGATGCCGAACAATACTTGTATCATCGGGAAATTTATGATACAGTAGTTTTGTTAAGAGTATCACGGGGGTCATCGAATGTATATTGATAATTTCCGAACGAACTTTTAGAAAAAACAGTAGAACAAAAAGGAGCGATCATGGAGCTGAAACACCTGACCTGCTTTTATACGGTCGCAGAGTGCAAAAATGTTACGACGGCTGCCCGAAAACTGCATTACTCCGTTTCCACGATGACGCAGTATATCCAGGCACTGGAGCGGGAGCTTGGCTTTGAGCTGCTCGACCGTACCAGCCGCCCGCTGGAGCTGACCCGTGCCGGGAACTTTTTTTATGAGGAAACAGTCGGGGTCGTGCACGGTTTTGAGCGGACGATCGAGAAGGCACAGGTGATCGCTCAAAACCAGAGCGAGACCGTTGTGGTCGGGTTTCTGCCCAAGGATCTGTGTATGGTCGATGCGCTGAAGGAATACTTCCATCGCAGATTTCCGGACAAGCTGCTTTCGATCCGGCAGTTTGCGGAGGGAGACCGCTACGAGGCACTTCTGAGCCGGAAATATTACGCGCTGCTGGCACACACGGAACCGGAGTTCCATCATGAGGATCTGGTGCAGGTCGATTTTCTGTCGGTGTGCATCGCCTGCCGCGTGCCGGAGGATCACCCGCTGGCAGGCAGGGATATGATCCGGTTTGAGGATCTGGAAGGCGAGACGGTGGTGATCGTGGACACCGGTACCTTTCAGCATCAGCTTAACTTTGAGCGGGAATTCCAGAAGCTTGGCGCCCGGATCACCCTGATGTCCTTTGATCAGTATGCGGCTGCAGATAAGGTCTCCCGCAGCAAGAAGTACCCGTTCCTTGCCTATGAGCATATGTTCCGGAGCAATGAATGCGAAGGCTATCATGTGATCGAGTTCGAGGAAAAGAATGCCTACGATTACTCGTTGATCATGACCCGGAAGAAGTATGAGCAGTGGGACTGAGAGCATCTCAAACAAAAAAGCTGTGGCACTTGCCACAGCTTTTTTTGCTTCAGGAAGATCGTCTGCGTTATTCCTCAAATTCCAGATCGCTGGGCAGGATCAGATCCAGCTCGGCGGCGGGTTCTGCCACAAGGCGGCGGCTCTGGTTGAAGATCGCCTTTTCCAGCGTGTTGCGCGCAAGGCGGCCGTTGCCGGCGGTGCGGCTGTCCAGTGCCTGACGGCGTTTGTAGTAGCCCAAAAGCGGGAAGGTGCAGCTCTCGGCAAGGCGGTAGCCCTTGCTCTTTGCCTGCACGGAGGTGATGTCCAGCAGCTCGTCGGCGGTATAATCCGGGAACTCGATCTGGTTGGGGAAGCGGCTCGCCAGACCGCTGTTTGCGGTCAGGAAGGTCTGCATCTCCTTGGTATAGCCCGCCAGAATAACCACCAGCTCGTCGCGGTGATCCTCCATGCCCTTTACAAGAGTATCGATGGCTTCCAGACCAAAGCTGTCCTGCTCGCCGCGGTAGAGACTGTATGCTTCGTCGATGAACAGCACGCCGCCCAGTGCGCTTTCGATCACGCTGTTGGTCAGCGGCGCGGTGTGACCGGTGTACCGCCCGACCAGATCTGCGCGGGTCACCTCCACAAGCTGCCCGCCCTTGAGTGCGCCGATGGCTTTGAGGTACTTTGCCACCAGCCGGGCAATGGTCGTTTTGCCGGTGCCGGGGTTGCCGGTGAAGATCATGTGCATCGAGAGCGTGGCGGTCTTGAAGCCTGCCTGTGCCCGGCGCTGCTGTACCTGAAGGTTATCGGCCAGACCGAACACATACTCCTTGACCGGGGCAAGCCCGACCAGCTCGTTCAGCTCGGCGCGGATCTCGTCCACCGCACCGGTATACTCGGCGGGCAGCAGGGCGAACAGATCACTCGGCGCTGCGCCGTTGAGAGAGAACCGCAGACCGTCCGGCTGCGCGGTCAGCTGCACCGTGCCGGACAGCGCGGCATCCGTTTGCAGGCAGTATTCGCTCAGCGCGCGGAAGATGCGCTCGCAGCAGTCCTCGAGCGCCGCTGCGCCCTTTTCCTTGGAGCACTGTGCGGCAACATAGTCCCGCACATCTGCCCCGGCGGTGAGGGTCAGCCCCAGCCGGGTGCTGACCTTCTGCGCCAGTGCGTTGAGCTGCTGGGCGGCAAGGGCGGCAAGATCCTCCCGCTGGTAGG
>CAZUDU010000067.1:3307-8029 GCA_964619455.1 uncultured Faecalibacterium sp. | reverse complement strand
TCGTGCATCCAGACCATCAGTGCCAGCGCTGCAAGCAAAAAGAAGGGGAACAGCGCCGGGGTAATGTGGTCGGCAGCCATGCCGAACAGCGGCGGGACAACGAGGTTGCCCACATAGGCGCTTGCCATCTGGATGCCGATGACGGCCTGAGAGTTCTCTGCGCCGAAGTGATCCGGTGTGGAATGGATGATGCTGGGGTAGATGGGCGCGCAGCCGAGCCCGGTCAGGATAAGACCTGCCAGTGCCAGCACCTGCGGGCCGGGGATCAGCAGCGCCAGAACGCCAACGGCGAGGATGATCTGCCCCAGACGGACCATCTGGGTGTCGTTGAACTTCATGGTCAAAAAGCCGCTGGCAGCGCGCCCTGCCGTGATGCCGATGTAGAACAGGCTTGCAAAGGTGGCGGCCGTCTGGGCAGAAATGCCCTTGCAGAGGGTCAGGTAGCTGCTTGCCCACAGCCCAGCGGTCGTTTCCAGACTGCAATAGCAGAAAAAGCAGAGCATGACTTCCTTTGCACCGGGCAGAGCGAGAATCTGCGCAAAGCTCAATGCTTTGGGAGCGGTTTCTCCGATGCTGTCGGCAGAGGTCAGCTGGGGGCGGTTCTTCCACAGCGGCAGACTGAGCACCAGAACGGCGGTCAGGCAGAACTGGAAGATCGCAATGTAACGGTAACCGGAGTTCCAGCTCATGCCGCCCGCAAGCGCCGCGCCCATGACAAAGGGGCTGATGGTCGTGCCGATGCCCCACATGCAGTGCAGCCAGCTCATGTGGCGGCTTTCATAGTGCAGCGCAACGTAGTTGTTCAGCGCAGCATCCACACTGCCGGCGCCCAGCCCATAGGGGATCGCCCACAGGCAGAGCATCCAGTAGGACGATGAGACCGAAAAGCCCAGCAGCGCCGCAGCGGTCATGCCGACACTGATGGCGGTGACTTTTCCGGTGCCGAGCCAGCGGGTCATCCGGTCGCTCTGAAGGCTGGAAACGATGGTGCCCAGTGAGATGATCATGGACAAAAAGCCTGCGTAGGAGACAGGAACGCCAAGTTCCGGGTAGATGCTGGGCCATGCGGAGCCAAGCAGAGAGTCCGGCAGACCCAGACTGATGAAGGCGAGATAGATGATCGGGAGCAGGAGCTGGAACATGGATTGTTTTCCTCCGGTAAGCGTGTTATACTGTCGTTGACGGTATAAGGATATCATACAAAATGGGGAAAAGATAGAAAAAAACTGCCCTGTTTTTGGGAGAATATCGTCATCCTTATGAGTGGAACGGCGAACGAAGGAGAAAAGGGGATATGGCACTGGAAAAAGTCTGCGAGATCATCGCATCCGAGCAGGGCAGAGAACTGGCACAGCACGGCAGTGCGTTGTTCCCGCTTGCCTGCTATGAAGAAGACCTTACCTGCTATTCGGTGCCGTGGCACTGGCACGAGGACTTTGAATATATTCTGGCACATGAGGGGACTGTGACGCTCGGTGTAGACAAAAGACGCATCCATCTGGCACAGGGGCAGGGTATCTGGATCAACTCCGGGGTGCTGCATGCGGTGGAGTTCGTAGAAGGTGCGCCCTCGGTGCTGCATTCGGCGGTGTTCCATCCGCGGCTGATCGGCGGTATGGATACCATCTACTGGCAAAAGGACGTGAAACCGTTGCTGACCCCGGGCGCTCCGGTATATTTCCTGCTGGAAGAGACAGAGACCTGGCAAAAGCAGGTGCTGGAACATCTCCGGCGGTGCTGGCAGGAGGCGGCGGACGAATCGGATGGCTACGAAAATCGTGTGCGGTATCACCTTTCTGCGGCGGTGCATCAGATCACGATGCAGGGTCTGCCGCAGACCTGCCGGGTGTCCGAGCAGGAACAGGTGGAAGCGAACCGCATCAAGCAGATGCTGCATTACATCGAGGAGCACTATGCAGAGGAGCTGACCCTGCGTGCGGTGGCAGAGAGCGTGTCTTTGAGCGAGAGCGCCTGCCTGCGCAGCTTCCGTAAGATGCTGGGAACGACCCCCATCCAGTATGTGAAGCAGTACCGCATCGAAAAGGCGGCGGAGCTGCTGCTCACGACCCGGCTCAGGGCGGGCGAGATCAGCGCAGAATGCGGCTTTTCGGATGTCAGTTACTTTACCAAGAGCTTCCGGGAACAGAAAAATTGTACGCCGACCGAGTATCGGCAGCGCTTTTTGAACCGAAAAGGAGGAGAGAACTGAATGCAGCATGACCTGACGCAAGGTCCCATTACCAAAAAGATCCTGCTCTTTGCACTGCCGCTCATCTTCGGCAACCTTTTGCAGCAGATGTATAACATTGCCGATACCTGGGTGGTAGGGCGTTTTCTGGGTGCGGACGCGCTGGCAGCGGTCGGCTCGTCCTATACGCTGATGACCTTTCTGACCTCTATCCTGCTGGGGCTTTGCATGGGCAGCGGCGCGGCGATCTCGATGCAGTACGGAAGCCGGCAGGAAGCCCGGATGCGCCGGAGCGTGTTCCAGTCCTTTGCGCTCATCGGCGGTCTGACACTGGCGCTGAACGTGGCGGTCTATTTTGGGCTGGGCGGCATCCTCTGGCTGCTGCGGGTCCCGCAGGAGGTGGTGCCACTGATGCGGGAGTATCTGGGGGTCATCTTCCTTGGCATCAGCGCGACCTTTTTGTACAACTATTTTGCGAACCTTTTGCGCGCGGTGGGCAATTCTGTGGTGCCGCTGGTCTTTCTGGCAGTCTCGTCGGTGCTCAACGTGGTGCTGGATCTGCTCTGTGTGCTGGTGCTGGGCTGGGGCGTAAAGGGTGCGGCGGCGGCTACCGTATTCTCGCAGTATGTGGCAGGCGTCGGTATCGGGGCGTATGCACTGGTATGCGCTCCGCAGCTCTGCCCCAAACGGGAAGACTGCCGCTGGGACAGGCAGAACCTTGCCACCATCCTGAACCTTTCGGTGATGACCAGCGTGCAGCAGTCTATCATGAACTTTGGCATCCTGATGGTACAGGGGCTGGTCAACAGCTTTGGCACGGTGGTCATGGCGGCGTTTGCGGCGGCAGTCAAGATCGACTCCTTTGCCTATATGCCGGTGCAGGACTTCGGCAACGCGTTCTCGACCTATGTGGCGCAGAACTACGGCGCGGGCAAGACCGATCGCATCCGCAAGGGCGTGCGCAGTGCGGCGGCTGCCAGTGCGCTGTTCAGTATCCTGATCAGTGCATTGGTCTGGTGGTTTGCCGCCCCGCTCATGGGCATCTTCATCGACCCATCGCAGGGCGAGATCATCGCTGCCGGGGTGCAGTATCTGCGCATCGAAGGCGCGTTCTATGTGGGCATCGGCATTCTGTTTTTGCTGTACGGCTACTATCGTGCGGTCAACCGCCCGATGATGTCGGTCGTCCTGACCATCGCATCGCTGGGCACCCGCGTGGCGCTGGCGTATCTTTTGAGTGCAACGCCGCTGGGGGTCACTGGCATCTGGATGAGCGTACCCATCGGCTGGGCACTGGCGGATGCGATTGGAATTGGTTATTATCTGCACAGGCGTTCTGCGGCATAAAAAGCCGCTCTTTTCGTAGGGGAACTCCCTTGAAAAGAGCGGCTTTTATTGTGGTTGGATTATGCCATTTCTGCCAACGCAGTCTCAATATTGGCAAGGACCTTCTGGCTCAGCAGGACGAACGCCTGCTTGGTGCGCCCGGAGGAGATGTTCTGGCAGTGGACGTTTTCGCGGTCAAAGAAGTCAGCTGCAACAACACCTGCGGCGGCGCGGGTGTCGCAGAAGAAGTGCGTGCCCGGCAGGGTGAGCCACTGCTCCAGCGCGGCGGAATCAAAGCCGGGGCCGATGGAGGTGTTGAACAGCACCTTGCCTTCGCCCAGAACCTCGAACTCGTGCTTGCCAAGCAGCAGAACATTCTTGTTCAGGCAGGTGAACACGACTTCGCTCTCTGCCAGAAGCTCGTCCAGCGGCTTGTAGACCATGCCAGCCTGCTCGGCGTCCGGCTTGCGGCTGCGACTATAATAGGAGATCTCTGCCCCCAGGAAGGAGAGCGCGTCCGCGATCATCTTACCGGAAACGCCCAAACCGACCACGCCGACCTTCAGCCCGGTGATCTCCACCGGCTCATCCCGCAGCATCGGCATCCCGAAGCCGTGCAGCAGACCGGTCAGCTCGTGCAGAACATACTCTACGACGCCCTTGTCGCCGTAATCCCGGATGCCCAGCACGCGGATGCCGTGTGCACGGGCGTAGGCGATGTCCACGTTGGCACTTTCTTCGGAATAAAGGCTGCAGCACATTCCGATGTAGCGGATGTTCGGGCAGCGCTCCATCACGGTCTTTTCGATGCGGGAGGTATAGCTGACCAGAACGGCATCGGCATCCCCGATGCGGCGCACGATCTCATCGTCGCTTCCGGGGATATCGTCGAACAGAACGACCTCCTTGGCATACTGGAACAGTGCCTTTTCCGCCGAGGGGATCAGGCTGACAGGCTCAATGGCGACCAGCTTTTGAAACATGAGAAAGCCCTCCTTGTTTTAGTAGAAGCAGATGGGGGAGGCGAGGTTGCGCAGCAGTGCAACAACGCTCCAGCCTGCAATGGAACTGGAACGGGAGTAGATATCCACCACAGCTTTTACGCCGTCGATCTCGGCGGTAATCTTGTGATCGTCACCCACCCAGTTCGGCACCGAGTGCATGGTCACGCCGGTGATCTCGGGACCGGTGGTGGCAAGCGAGGTGGC
>CAZUDU010000067.1:0-3207 GCA_964619455.1 uncultured Faecalibacterium sp. | reverse complement strand
GCGCCGATGGAAATGACGACAAGGTTCACGCCCCGGCGCAGCACCGGCAGTGCCATTGCACGCACAGCTTCCACCGATGCCGTCTCCACGATGTACTCCGGCTCCAGCGCCAGCAGCTCGTCTACGTCCTTGCAGACAGCGCAGCCCATCCTGGCGGCAGTTTCTTCTGCGTCTGCGGGGGTGCGGCTGGTCACGCCCACCAGCTCATAATCCTCCAGCAAGCCGTTCTTCCACGCATCGGCCACGATGTTGCCCAAGAAGCCGCAGCCTACAATGCCAAACTTTGTTTTCATGATTTTAAAACTCCTTTTTCTTGCACAAGGCAGCATATCAAATCTATTATAACATGCCAAAGTCGGAAAGCAAAGGGTGAAACGACACAAAAAGCCCCTGCACCCGGCGGGGAGAGTGCCGGTACAGGGGCGAAAAGAGGGAAAGGGCGTTAGTAGGTTTGTGCAGTGCCGACGAGATATCTTTGCCCGGACCAGAGACAACGCCGACGGTCACAAAGATGAATTTTGTGTGAGCATCAACATACCTAATTGGTGGGCTTTAAAAAAGGAGAACAACCCAAAGACGAGTATCCTTTTTGAAGGAGTTCGTCTCTGGGCTGGCCAAAACAAATCAGTTCAAACGCCGCAGCCTTACGGTGCTCTATATGGTTTCAGACAGGAGACTCAGACGTAGTAGAGCATCTTGCTGTAAGAGGGCAGGGGCCAGTGATCCTCGCCGCAGATGGTCTCGGCATCGTCTGCCGCTGCACGCAGCGCTTCCATTGCGGGCACGACCGTGTCGTGGAAGGCGGCCGCCTTTTCGGCTTCAGTCGGGATCTTCTTGGCGGCATCGACAGCGCTTTGCAGTGCATCGATGGCATCGCTCATCGCGTCGGCATCGGCAGAGAGCTGGGTCAGGGTCTTCGTCTCACTGCGGACACTGAGGCATTGGCTGACTGCAAGCTTTGCAGCAGCGGTGTTGGCGACCTCGCTCATATAGCTGTTGACCGCGGGCAGCAGCTGCTTGCGTGCGATCTCGAGCATGGTCAGTGCTTCGATGTTGAGGATCTTGGAGTAATGCTCCATCTCGACCTCGAAACGGCTCTCCATCTCGACCTTGGTCAGCACGCCGAACTCCTCCATGAGCTGGATGTTCTTGGGTGCGATCAGGGCGGGCAGGGCGGCCGGGGCGTTTTTCTTGTTGGGCAGACCGCGCTTTTCGGCTTCAGCTTCCCACTCGGCGCTGTAGCCGTTGCCGTTGAAGATGACCCGTCGGTGGTCACGGATGGTGCGCTTGATCAGAGCAATGGCGGCACTGGTGAAGTCTTCGGCGTTCTCCAGCTCGTCTGCGTAGCCCTTCAGCTCCTTGGCGACCGCCGTGTTCAGGATAGTGTTGCAGTCGCTCAGGTTCTGAGAAGAACCGGGCATACGGAACTCGAACTTGTTGCCGGTGAAAGCAAACGGAGAGGTGCGGTTGCGGTCGGTGGTGTCCTTGCTGAACTTGGGCAGAACATCCACGCCCAGATCCATCTTCATCTTGACCGGACCGGCATAGGGGGAGTCGGATGCGATGGCATCGATGACAGCCTCCAGCTCCTCGCCCACAAAGATGGAGATGATCGCCGGGGGGGCCTCGTCTGCGCCCAGACGGTG
This sequence comes from uncultured Faecalibacterium sp., assembly GCA_964619455.1. Taxonomy (GTDB): domain Bacteria; phylum Bacillota; class Clostridia; order Oscillospirales; family Ruminococcaceae; genus Faecalibacterium. The sequence goes on along the minus strand of CAZUDU010000067.1, from coordinate 1,561 downwards.
ATCGTTGCCGGGGATGGCGACCGAGGTGCGCAGCAGGTCGGCGTATTCGTCCACCGCCTTGATGACTGCGGCAAGGAACACGAGGAACTGCAGGTTTTCCATCGGGGTATCGCCCGGATCGAGCAGGTTTTCGGTGGGGGTGCTCATGGACCAGTTGTTGTGCTTGCCGCTGCCGTTGACCCCTTCAAAGGGCTTTTCGTGCTGCAGGCAGATCAGGCCGTACTTCGGTGCAAGCTTGCGCATCATCTCCATCGTCAGCAGGTTGTGGTCGATGGCAACGTTGGTGGTATCGTAGATGGGAGCAAGCTCATGCTGACAGGGTGCGACCTCGTTGTGTTTGGTCTTGGCGGGGATGCCCAGTTTCCACAGCTCCTCGTCCAGCTCCTTCATGAACTCAGAGACCTCCGGGCGGATCACGCCGAAGTAATGCTCCTCCAGCTCCTGCCCCTTGGCAGAGGGGGCACCGAACAGGGTGCGGCCGGTCAGGACAAGATCCTGGCGGGCTTCGTAATCCTCTTTTTTGATCAGGAAATACTCCTGCTCTGCGCCGACCGTTGTGGAAACATACTCATCGGTCTTGCCAAACAGGTGCAGGATGCGGACTGCCTGCTTGGAGATGGCGTCCATCGAGCGGAGAAGGGGGGTCTTTTTGTCCAGAGCTTCGCCGGTGTAGCTGACGAATGCGGTGGGGATGCACAGGACATCATCCTTGACGAAGGCATAGCTGGTGGGATCCCATGCGGTGTAGCCGCGTGCTTCGCAGGTCGCACGCAGACCGCCGGAAGGGAAGGAGGAAGCGTCCGGCTCGCCGCGGACAAGCTCCTTGCCGGAGAACTCCATGATGGCGGTACCGTCACCCACCGGGCTGACAAAGCCATCGTGCTTTTCACTGGTGATGCCGGTCAGCGGCTGGAACCAGTGGGTATAATGGGTCGCACCCAGCTCCATTGCCCAGCGCTTCATCACGCTGGCAACGACGTTTGCCACTTCGATGTCCAGAGGTGCACCCTGATGCAGGGTATTCTTCAGGCTCTTATAAGTGGCGCTCGGCAGGCGCTCCTTCATGACATGCTCATTAAAGACCTTGCTGCCGTAGACCTCCATCACGTTTGCTGCCATAAATCCTACTCCTTGTCTGATCCGAATTCGACTTTCCCGCACCCACCGGAAGGGCTGCCCAAGGGCGTTTTTCCGGAAGGATGCCTCCACCCAAAAATGGCGCTGCGAGTCAGGAGGTGACCCACAGCGCCGCTGCTGTTGATGTTTTGATTATAGCCCGCCGCTGCGAAAAACGCAATTGACAAAACTGACGATTCTGTACAAACCGGGAGTGCGATTTTTAGTTTTTTCGTTTTGATTTTAGAGGTCACGTGCGGGAAACAGGCGGAGAAGTATTACTATTCATCGTAAGAACGCCAGAAAGCGGGCGCAAAAACGATTTCTGGGCAGGCTTTTTTCTGCGCCGAAGATGTGATACAATAGACAAAAAACGGGAGGAAACTGAAAATGGAGATCGAACGCAAGTGGATGGTAACAGGCTGGGCACAGGGGCTGCCGCTCA
>CAZUDU010000066.1:0-8133 GCA_964619455.1 uncultured Faecalibacterium sp. | reverse complement strand
TGTTGTGTGCCGGCAGCTTTCCCCACTGCCGGGTGCGCGGTTTACAGATAACTGCGCAGTATCTTTACTTTATCATGTTTTGCGCAAGAAGTAAAGATAAAGTGGGAAGGAAGGGGAAGGCTCTGGCGGCACGGCAAGCGTCACCTCGCTCCGAGTTTTCAACAGACTTCAACATTCGTCAAAATGATGTTGGTCAATTTTGCAAAAGATGACCCGGATGGCTTCAAAAAACTGTCATAATTCTGAAATGAAATTTACAAAATGTAGGCGGACGGTCGAGCGGAAAAACTTCCTGCGGTGGAAAACTGTGTGGAAAGTGTTTAATTCCACACCAAAAATAGGCTTTGAGACTATGTTTTTTCACATTTTCCACCGAGTTTTCAACTTGTGGAAAAATCCGGGGCGATTTACAAACCGTATAGCGCGAAAATGTGGAAAACTTTCTTCTTCGGCAAAACGCAGGGATAGGCGGCGCACAATGGGGGATACTGAGAAGGGGGAGGCAGGAAGTGCGGCCGGACGGAGGGAGCTGCAGGAAGTCAGATCGAGGAAAGCGTGAGGGCGTTTTCCTGAAAAAATTGTCAGAAAGGAGCACAAACCCAACCTTTTATCTGGCAATGCCGGGCAGCTTATGTTATACTTTATCTTGGATCACCATAAACAGACATCCCGGCACGGCAGCGCTGTGCCGCAGCAGGGGCGCGCTGTGCACCTGCTTTATAAATGGAAGGAGAACCAAGATGATGGAAGAACGTAACCAGCCCCGCCGCCCGCGCCGCAATGCCGAGGACACCGAGCGCGCACCCCAGAAGAACGAGAGCCTTGTCTACGGCAAGAACCCTGTCACCGAGCTGCTCAAGAGTGGCTCCGGTGTGGATACCGTGCTGATCGCGGAGGGCATGGCGCCCGCCGTGGCCGCATATTATACCGCAATGGCAAAAGAGGTGGGCGCTGCCGTCAAGCGGGTCAACCCCAACAAGCTGCGCGCTATCACCGGCACCGAGAGCCATCAGGGCGTGGCGGCCTTTGCCAGCGAGATCGAGTACTCCACTGTGGACGATCTGCTGGAAGCGGCCAAGGCAAAGGGCGAAGCGCCCTTCCTCGTGCTGAGCGACGGTATCGAAGATCCGCACAATCTGGGCGCGGTCATGCGCTCGGCACTGCTTTGCGGCGCACACGGCATCGTCATCCCCAAGCGCGGCGGTGCATCGGTCACCCCCACCGTCATCAAGTCCAGCGCCGGTGCTGCCGAGCGTCTGCCGGTGGCGCGTGTGGCGAACATCGGTGAGACCATCCGCCGCCTCAAGGAGCAGGGCGTGTTCGTCTACTGCGCCGATATGGACGGTGTTTCCCTGCGCAAAAACAACCTCACCGGCCCCATCGCGCTTGTGCTGGGCAGTGAGGGCAGCGGCGTTTCGCAGCTGGTCAAAAAGCTCTGCGACGGTGTGGTGAGCCTGGACATGGCAGCCCCCGGCACCGGCGTGGACAGCTACAATGTCTCGGTCGCAGCAGGTATCATCCTGTACGAGATCCAGACCCAGCGTGCGGCACAGAGCAAGTAAACACTGCCGCAAAACTGTAACTCCAAGCAAAATGATCAGGAGGGACAAGGATGCCAAAGGATCAACGCAATGCAAAGCAGGGACCGCTCACCTCGGATGAGAAGTTCCGCAGCTTTTTTACCACCAGTGTGGTGGATCTGCCCAAGGAGATGACGCAGGAAGACCTGCCCAAGCCCGAACCGGTCAAAAAGGGTCTGTTCGGGTCGCTGTTCGGCAAAAAGAAGGCCGAGCCGGAGCCGGAAGATCTGGCGCTGGAGCTGCCTACCGGCGAGATCCTGCTGGGCGAGGGTGCACCGGACGGCGCGGAGGAGGATATGGATCTGATGCTCTCCACCGCTGACCCCGGTCAGGACTTCCCGCAGGCAAAGCCGGAGCCGAAAGCTGCCCCTGCTCCGGAGAAACAGCCGGACAAGCAGGCGCAGCCAAAGCCTGCCCCGGCCCCGCAGAAAGCACCGGAAAAGAAGCCGGAACCGAAACCGGAGCAGAAGGCTGGCCCAAAGCTGCCTGAACCGAAGCCCGAGCCGACAAAGCCGCCGGAGCCGCAGGCTGAAAGACCTGCCGCACCGAAAAAGTCCCAAAAGCAGAAGGCGCGTCCCGCCAAGAACGCGCCGGAGGTACTTCTGCCGCAGGAGCAGCAGGAACAGCAGGAGATGCAGCAGCTCAAAGACCTGTTGAGCGGCGGGCAGAAAAAGCCCAAGGCCGCCCCGGCAAAGCCGGTCTCTGCTGCGCAGCCTGCCCCGGCCGCAAAGCCGGAGCCGGCAACGGAAGCCAAAAAGCCGGATCCCGCACTGCCCAAGGCGGTGTTTGCATCGGTCACAGAAAAAGAGCCGGAGCCGCCGAAGCCGGAAAAAACGCCTGAACCGCCCGCGATCCGGCTGTTCGGCACCGAAGAACCGGCAGCGCAGGCCCCGGATGAAGAAGACACCATGAGCCTGCCGCTGGACACGACCGGGCAGGCAGCACCTGAAGAGCCGATGGTACCCGAACTGCGGGTGGAAGCGGAGGACGCTGTGGACGCGGATCCTGCCCGGCCCGAAGCCGAACCGGAGATGGAGACCACCGCCGACCGGCTGCGCCGCATGAGCGCCGAGCTGACGCTGCGCTGCGTGCTGGCGGGCATCCTTGCGGTGGTGCTGCTGCACTTTGGTCTGGTGGCAGAAGGGCTGCTGCCTGCGGTGGCGGTGCTCGACCCAAGCGCTGCCCCGGCCGCCTTCTTTGGTGCAAACCTGCTCTTCCTTGCCGCGAGCTGTGCGGCGGCCTTCCCGGTATTGCGGGACGGTCTGGCAGGGCTGCGCGGCAAGCCGACCGGTGAGACCCTGCCTGCGCTGGCGGCGTCCGCTGCCCTCTTGCAGGCGGTGCTGGCATTGCTGCATGCCGAAGCCTTCCGTGCGGGAGACGGGCTTCCGATGCTGTCCGGCATCGCTGCGCTGGGGTTGTTCCTTGCGCTGCTGGGCAGCCGTGTGATGCTGGCGGCCGTGTGCGGCGGGCATGCACTGCTGGAGCAGGAACCGGAACACAGGGCGGCCTTCCGCGCGCAGGACAAGGAGCTTGTCCGTGCACTGGCCGCGGATCTGGAGCAGAAGGATCCGTGGGTGCTGCTCACCCGTCCGGCACAGGCTGGAGATGCCTTTGTGGAACAGAGTCTGGGTGAACGCGCCAGCGAGCGCCGCACCCGGAAATTTGCGTACATCCTGCTGGGGGCTGCGCTGCTATGCGGCGTGGTGCTCCTGCTCACCGGCAAGGGGCTGGATCGCGCCGTGTGCGGCGTGGCCGCCGTGCTCTGTATGGGCGCGCCCCTTTCCTCTACCCTCATCGCGGGGCTGACTTCTCTGCGGCTGCACCGCACCGCAGCAGAGGCGGGTGCCGTCGTGCCCGGCTGGACGGCTATTGAAGAGCTGGGCGGTGTGGATACCGTGCAGCTGGATGCGGATGAACTGTTCACTGCTGACAGCGTCACGCTGGAGGATCTCCGTATCTTCAAGGGCGGGCGCATCGATCGCGCCATCCTCTATGCGGCAAGCGTGCTGAACCAGAGCTGCGACACCCTGCGCGGGCTGTTCCGCCAGATCGTTGAGGATCGCACCGACATCCTCTTCCCGGTCAAGGATCTGGAGTTCCACCCCGGCCTGGGCTTTGCGGCATGGTGCGGCAACGACCATATCATGATCGGCACCCGCGCCTACCTCGAACAGCAGGACATCGCTCTGCCGGAGCCGGAATACGAAGCCAGCCACTCCAAGAATGGCGAACTGCAGATTTTGTATCTGGCAGTATCTGGCAATCTGCATGCGATGTTCGTGATCAAGTATGTGGGCGGGCGCAACGCCGCCCGCAGCCTTGCAGTGCTGCAAAAAGAGGGCATCCACCTGCTGGTGCGTGCCAAGGATCCCAGCCTGACCGCCGCGCATATCGCGCAGGCGTACCATCTGGAACCGGGCATGGTCACCGTGCTGAATGGCGAGCAGTGCACCCGGCTCGACCGCGCCGCCGACACCGGCGAGGGCAGATGCTGCATGTACCACCTTGGCGGGCTTGCCAGCCTGACCGCCGGTTTGCAGGCGGCAGAACAGGCACAGAACGCCGAGACCAGCGCAACCACGGTGCAGTTGGTCTCGGTGGGGTTCTCGGTCGCCATCGGGCTGCTGCTGACATGGGCGGGGAGCATCGCGCAGATCTCGGCCGCCACGGTGCTGATGTATCAGGCGGCATGGAGCGCACTGAGCATCGCCGTCTGCGCCCTCAAACAGCATCACTGAGGAACCACCTCCCGACAGGGTCTGCTTTCGATCTTACACCGAAGGTCTCATCACACTCTTTTCAGGCAAAACGGCAGTCGGCGGCATAAAACCGCCGCCGACCGGATAAGATAAAGCCGGGGCACAGCGCCCGGCAGTATGACGGAAGCTTGAAAGGAGCACACGATGGAGATCAAAGGCACCAAGACCGAAAAGAACCTGATCGAAGCATTTGCAGGCGAGAGCATGGCCCGCAACAAGTATACCTTTTTTGCGAGCGTTGCTAAAAAGGAAGGCTATGAGCAGATGGCGGCTATCTTTAAAGAGACGGCTTCCAACGAGAAAGCTCATGCTCAGCTCTGGTACGAGCTGCTGTGCGGCGGTGAGCTGCCCGGCACCATGAAGTGTCTGGAGCTGGCCGCAGGCGGTGAGCACGACGAGTGGGAGGATATGTATCCCCGCATGGCTAAGGAAGCCAAAGAAGAAGGCTTCTCCCGGATCGCCGCCCTCTTCACGATGGTGGCGCAGATCGAAAAGGAGCACGAGGAGCGTTACCGCCAGCTGGCCGAGACCCTCAGGCACGGCACCGTCTTTGCCCGCGAGGAACAGCAGGTCTGGCAGTGCCGCGAGTGCGGATACACCCACATCGGCAAGAGTGCACCGCTCAAGTGCCCGGTCTGCGCCAAGCCCCAGAGCTACTTTGAGCTGAAGAAGAATAACTACTAAAGAAAAAAGCGCCTTTCCATCATGGGAAAGGCGCTTTTTTCTACTTACCGGTTACTGGGTATAAATATCACCGTGCCGGATGCAGAATAGACGAGGTTTTGCACCGCGCAGCCGTACATCGAGCCCAGCACCAGCGCCAGAAAAAGAGCGAGCGCAGCGGCACGAAGCCAGCGTCGGGGGTGTCGGCGGCGGGAGAAACCGTTGTGGCTGCGCATGGGTCAGCCCTCCTTTTTGAGGCGGTTTCTCCATGCTATGCCGCCAAAGCGGTGATTGTGCATCCGCACCGGATGTGGTAAGATAACAGAGAACGAACAAAGGAGGGGAACGACCATGCTGACCATCACATTACTGGGCACGGCAGCGACCATGCCGCTGCCCGAACGTGCACTCACGGTGGCGCTGGCAGAGAGCGGCGGTCATGGGCTGCTGTTCGACTGCGGCGAGGGCACTCAGACCGCTGCCCGCCGTGCCGGGGTAAACCTGATGCGGCTGGACGCGATCTGTCTGACCCACTACCACGGTGACCACATCTTTGGTCTGCCGGGGCTGCTGCAAACGCTGGGCTGTCAGGGGCGCACCCGCCCCATCACCCTCATCGGCCCGCCGGGTCTGGAGGAGGTGGCAGCGGCATTGTATGCGCTGGCTGGTCCGCTGCCCTACCCGGTGCACACCTGCGTGCTGACGGATACCCCCCTTGCGCTGGAACAGCTTGCGCCGGGCTGGGCACCGGGGGCAAAGCTGGTGCCGGTGCGCACAAAGCACCGGGTAAGGAGCGTCGGCTACCGGTTGGAGCTGCCGCGCGCCGGGCGGTTCGATCCCGAACGCGCCAGGGCACTGGGGGTTCCGGTGCAGCAATGGAAGTGCCTGCAGCGCGGGGAGCCTATCACCCTGCCGGACGGTACCCCGGTGGAGCCGGGGGCGGTGCTGGGTGCGCCGCGCCGGGGGCTGAGCTTTGTCTTTTCGGGCGACAGTGCCCCCTGTGCGGGGCTGGAGCAGGCCGCGCAGGAGGCAGACCTGTTCATCTGCGATGCTACCTACGCGCTGCCGGAGCAGGAAGATCAGGCAAAGCTCTACGGGCACAGTACCTTCGGGCAGAGCGCGGCGCTCGCGGCGCGTGCCGGGGCAAAGCGGCTCTGGCTGGCACACTATTCGCCCATGATCTTAGAGCCGGAAGAACAGCTCGCGCAGGCGCAGGCATTCTTCCCGGCAGCGGAATGCGGCTTTGACGGCAAGCGCATCACCCTGCAATACGAGGAGGAAAACGCATGAACATTACTCTGGACCCCGGCGCAGCCGTGCTTCTGGAGCGGCTGCACGGCGCGGGTTTTGCCGCCTATGCGGTGGGCGGCTGTGTGCGGGACAGTCTGCTGGGGCGATCCCCCCACGACTGGGATCTGTGCACCAGCGCCCTGCCCCAGCAGGTCATGACGCTGTTCGGCGAGGAACGGTGCATCCCCACCGGCTTGCAGCATGGCACCGTGACGGTCAAGCAGGGCGGGGAGCTGTACGAGATCACGACCTTCCGCACCGAGGGCAGTTATACCGACGGACGCCACCCGGACGAGGTGAGGTTCGTCCCGGACGTGACGGAAGACCTTGCCCGGCGGGATTTTACCATCAACGCAATGGCGTATTCTCCCGCCGAGGGGCTGATCGACCCCTTTGGCGGCCGGCAGGACTTGCAGCAGGGGCTGGTGCGTGCGGTGGGCGTGCCGGAACAGCGGTTTGAAGAAGACGCGCTGCGCATCATGCGGCTCTACCGATTTGCCGCACGGTACGGCTTTGCCATCGACCCGGCGACTGCCGCCGCCGCCGATGCCCTGAGCGGGCGGCTGCCCTGCGTTTCGGTGGAGCGCATCGAGGAGGAGCTGACAAAGCTGCTGTGTGCTCCCGCGCCGGGGGCGTATCTTGCGCCGCAGATGATGGCGGTCGTGCTGCCGGAGCTTTCCGCTCCCGCGCTGGAGACAGCCTGCACCCAGCTGGATCGCTGCCCGGCCGGGGAACAGGGGCTGACCGTCCGGCTGGCAGTGCTTCTGGCAAGTCTTGGCGAAGCAGGCGCGCGGGCGGTTCTCAAACGGCTGCGCTGCTCCAATGCCTGCGTCGACCAGACTTCCCAGCTCGTGCGGGAACAGGCGCTCTGCCCGGAGCGTGACCCCGCCTCCCGGCGCTTGCAGGCAAAACAGCTGCTGGGTGCGCTGGGGCTGGAACAGCTTGCGCGGCTGACCGCGCTGTGCACGGCGCTGCGCCCGGAGGACGCGGAGATCCTTGCAGCCTTGTACGAACAGGCACAGGCACTGGAATGCGCACAGGTGTGCTGCCGGGTGTCGCAGCTCGCGGTGAACGGGCGGGATCTGATGGCTGCGGGCATCCCTGCCGGGCGTGGTCTGCGCACGGTGCTGGAAACCCTTCTGGACGAGGTGATGCAGGAGACGCTCCCCAATGTCCGCACCGCTTTGCTGGAGCGGGCAGGGGAGATGACGCGCTGATGAAACGCCCACAGCCTTGCCGCTGCCTTCCACCTCATCCGTCGGCTCCCGGCGGTCGCAGCCACCTTCCCCTCAAGGGAAAGGCTCTGGCGATGCGGCAAAGTTTGCGGTTTCGCTCTTGCCTCTCCCCTTGGGAGAGGTGGCATTGCGCAAGCAATGACGGAGAGGGCGGGGCCGTGCAGCAAGGGCAGCAGGCTCGCCCTCTCAGCTTCGCTGTGCTCAGCAGCTCTCCCGGAGGGAGAGCCAAGAAGTGCGGCGGCAGCGTTACCGGCCTTGAGATAAGGCTCCCTCCTAGAGGGAGCAGTCAGGTTTCCCCAACTTGACAGCGCAGCGCGGCTGCGATAGTATATAACTACAAACTCAGTGTGTTGATAAATAAGGAGCATAAAACGATGACACAGAACGAAAAGCCGCATATCCCCGGTGCGCTCATTGCGATGAGCGGCGGCGTGGACAGCTCGGTGGCGGCGTGGCTGATGCAGCAGGCGGGCTATGCCTGCACCGGTGTGACCATGCGGCTGCACCAGCAGCAGGCACTGGATGCCTGCGGGCTGCATACCTGCTGTTCCGAAAAGGATATCGAGGATGCTGCAGAGGTCGCCTTTGCGCTGGATATGCCCTATG
>CAZUDU010000065.1:0-8393 GCA_964619455.1 uncultured Faecalibacterium sp. | reverse complement strand
CTGTACAGATCGTTGCCGACCTTATCCTTTGCATCGCCGTAGAACACGCCGGGAGAACGGACCAGCTGGCTGACGATCGCGCGCTCAGCACCGTTGATCACAAAGGTGCCGGCATCGGTCATCAGGGGGAAATCGCCCATGAAGATCTCCTGATCCTTCACCTCGCCGGTCTCCTTGTTCAGCAGACGGGCGGTGACGCGCAGGGGCGCAGCATAGGTAACATCGCGCTCTTTGCACTCCTTGATGCTGTACTTCGGCTCTTTGTCGAGACGGAAGTCCACAAAGCTCAGTGCAAGATTGCCGGTGTAGTCCTCAATGGTGCCGATGTCGTGGAAGACCTCCTTCAGGCCTTCATCCAGGAACCACTGATACGAGTTCTTCTGAACCTCGATCAGGTTCGGCATATCGATGACTTCGTCGATGCGAGAGAAGCTGTAGCGCTCGGTTTTGCCGAGCTTTACGGGCTTGACTTTCATCATAAAATCAACCACTCCTTACTTTTATACTCTACGGGATGTCGTATACACGGGTCAAATTTGAGCAGACACACATAATTCGACCCGCGTCACGGGGAAGCTTTCGGCATTTCTCACAAACTTTCCGGTTTGACCCATCCAGCCGCCGCCGTCCAAATCCCCTTTTTGGCGCACTAGTCCATTATGTGATACTGGTTTAGTATACAACGGAAAAGTCTTGCTGTCAAGCCATTTTTCGTATTTTTGCGGATTTTCTTTTGTTTTTCTTTTCAAGCGCGGTACGCCCGGCGGCGTGTAAGTTTTGTTCGATTTTGGGGTTGATTTTTTGTTTTTTCACGTTCCTCACCAAAAGCAGCTTGTGCATTTTGTCTAACTTGTCTCTTGTATTTCAAGGTATGACTTTTCCTGTTTTGTTTCTCATCCGGATTTTCCAAAGCAAAAAACGGAGACGCCGCAGCATCTCCGTTTCGCATCCTTATTATATAGATCCTCAGTCATCCAGATAATCCCGCAGGCGCTTGGCACGGCTGGGATGGCGGAGCTTTCGCAGTGCCTTTGCTTCGATCTGGCGCACCCGCTCCCGTGTCACATTGAATTCCTTGCCCAGCTCCTCCAGGGTGCGGGAGCGCCCATCCTCCAAGCCGAACCGCAGTGCAATGACCCGCTCCTCGCGGGGCGTCAGGCTCTTGAGCACATTGAACAGCTCCCGGCGCAGCAGCTGCCGCCCGGCTTCGTCCACCGGGACGCCCGCATCCTCGTCCTGAATAAAGTCCTCCAGATGGGCATCCTCTTCCTCACCCACCGGCGTTTCCAGACTGATGGGATCCTGCGCCAACTGTACCAGCTCCCGCACACGATCCGGTTCCATGTCCAGCCGGACGGCGATCTCTTCCGCAGTCGGTTCGCGTCCATTCGTGCGCAGCAGCTCCCCCGCAGTCTTTTTGACCCGGTTGATGTTCTCCACCAGATGCACCGGGATGCGGATGGTACGCCCCTGATCCGCAATGGCTCGGGTAATGGACTGCCGGATCCACCAAGTTGCATAGGTCGAGAACTTGAACCCGCGTTCCGGTTCAAACTTCTCTGCCGCTTTCATCAGCCCCAGGTTCCCCTCCTGGATCAGATCCAGAAAGGGCAGCCCGCGCCCGGCATAGCGTTTTGCCACCGAGACTACGAGCCGGAGGTTCGCTTCGCTCAGACGGCGGCGGGCATCCTCATCCCCCGCCTGTGCCGCACGCGCCAACTCCGTCTCTTCCTGTGCAGAGAGCAGCGGTACCCGTCCGATCTCTTTGAGATAGGTCTTGACCGGGTCATCCAGCGCGACCCCTTCAGCAGACAATTCATGTTCCAGCCGCCCGATCTGAAGATCATCCAGTGCGGGCAGCTCTTCCGCCGGGTCCTCCGCCAGATGAACTCCCCTCGCTTCCAGCGCCGCGTACAGCTCGTCCAGCTGTGCCACATCATAATCCCGCTGTTCCATTGCATCGCTGATCTGTTCCGAGGTCAGCAGATGTCTGCGGGCATGCGCCGCAAGTTCCTTTGCCAGTTCCTCCGTTTGCGACAATTTCTGCATCTTCCCTGCTCCTTTCCTCTCCTGCTCCAGCCGGAGGGGAAAGCGGGGTTCAATCTTCGTCGCGGGTAGACCCCTGCTTTTTTTCGCGCATCGACTGGAGATAACGGTTGATCTCATCTCCGGACATTCCTGCCGCCTTGCTTGCCACGGGCATTCCGCGGGCAATGCGATCCAGATACAGCCGGATATCCTCCGGTGTACAATTCACATCGCTGTATTGTGCCGCAAGATGGCTCAATTCATTCAACGCTTCTTCGCTGACGTAAGCGCGCAGCGTGGTCAGGCTCAGCTCCACACCCTTCTCCCGGCAGCGGAGCATCGCTTCAAACAGCTCTTTTTGCTGCGGCAGAATAAACTGCTCCGGGGCAAGCTGTCCCTGAACCATATCAATGTACTGCGGTTCCCGCAGCATTGCCGCCAGCAGCCGCTGCTGTGCGCTGGCGATACCCAATGCCTGCGAGCCGCCTGCACTGTACGGCACATTGATCTGGTTCATCTCGCCCGAACGCAGCAGATCACGGTTCTTCTCCCGGCGGCGCTTGCCGACCGCCTTTTTCACAGCGGTCGAAAGCTGGGTCATGATCGCTGTTTTGGAGATGTTCGTCTCCTCGGCGAGCCGCCCGGCATAGACCTCCTGCTCGGTAGGGTTGGAGCGTTCCGCCAGCATCTCCACCGCTTCCTTGACGTATTCCAGCCGCTGGCTGTCCTGCGCAAGGTCGTATTTGTCCCGCAGGCGCTTCATGCGGAAATCCAGCGCGTTGCCCACGCCGTCCAGCAACGCCTTGAAACGGTCTGCGCCATACTTTTTGATGTATTCATCCGGGTCCTTTGCTCCGGGGATCTGCAGCACGCCCACCTTGACCGGGCTGTTGCGGAACAGTTCCAGCGAGCGCATGGTCGCCTTCTGTCCCGCTTCGTCCGAGTCATAGCTCAGGATGACCTCATCCGCATACTCGCTGATCAACCGCACCTGCTCCGGAGTCAATGCCGTTCCGCAGGCACAGACGGCGGTATCCACCCCCGCCTGATGCATGCTGATGACATCCATGTAGCCCTCACAGAGCACAAAGCGGCGCACAGCGCTGCGCTTGGCGATTTGGAGCGCAAATACCGTCTCAGATTTATGGTAGACCAGTGTTTCCGGGCTGTTGACGTATTTTGGTTTGGAATCGTCCAGCACACGCCCGCCGAATGCAATGATGTTGCCCCGCAGGTCAAAGATGGGGGTGATGACACGTTTCCAGAACAGGCAGTAGATGCGCCCGGACTGGCTGCGTTTGAATAAACCGCTTGCGTCCAGTTCCTGCTGATTGTATCCCTTCTCCCGCAGGTACTGGTACAGCGCCTGCCCATCGTTGGGGGCATAACCCAGCCCGAACCGGACGATGGTCTTATCGTCCAGACCGCGCCGCCGCCAATAAGCACGCGCCTGGCGGGCTTCCTCTACGGTCGAGTTCAGGCAGGCATGGAAAAAGCGAGCTGCCTCCTTGTTCATGGAAAGCACCCGGCTGCGCAGCCGCCCGGTCTTGTCGTCCTCCTGCGGCTCCGGCATTCCGGCACGCGCCGCCAGCAGCTTGACCGCCTCCGGGTAGTCGATGCTGTTGATCTTCTTGGCAAAGGTGATGGCATCGCCGCCCGCACCGCAGCCAAAGCAGTAAAAGCTCTGCGTGTCCGGGTAGACGTAGAAGGACGGTGACTTTTCACTGTGGAAGGGACACAGACCGCCATACAATCTGCCTTTGTGCTTGAGCTGCACATAGCTGCCGACCAGCTCCACAATGTCGGTGCGGCGGTTCAGCTCCTCGATATATTCATGTGGGATCATGGATCATTAACAACCTTTCCAGTTTTAGAGAACGTGCCATTTCTGCGGCACAAACAGCTCCTCAAAGGTGCGGATCGCATATTCATCGCTCATACCGCTGATGTAGTCGGTCACTGCGCGGTCCCGCCCTTCCTGATAAGCAAGCTGCACATAGAAATTGGACATCCGGTCAACATGGGTCAGATAGTACTCGTACAGTTCCGCTATGAGCTTGTCCACCTTCTGCTCTTCCTGCTTGGCGGTCTTGTCCACATAGACCGTCTCATACATGAACGCCTTCAATGCAAAGAAGGCTTCCTGCTCCTGCGCGCCGATCTTTACATCGCCTTCGCTGTGCGCAAGGATGCTGTGGAGCATGGTCGTGATCCGCTCCGACTTGGAATGTCCCAGCACGGCAGTGCAGTCCTTCGGCAGGCTCTCCTCGTCCAGCACACCGGCGCGCACCGCATCCTCGATGTCGTGGTTGACGAATGCGATCTGATCCGCAATGCGCACGATACGTCCTTCCGGCGTGGCGGCCCAGGTGCCCTTGGTGTGGGTCACGATGCCATTGCGCACCTCCCAGCTCAGGTTCAGCCCCTCGCCCTCTTTTTCCAGCTTGTCCACCACGCGCAGGCTCTGCATATAGTGCTTGAAGCCGTCCGGGCAGAGCTGATCCAGCGCCCGTTCCCCTGCATGGCCAAAGGGCGTGTGCCCCAGATCATGCGCAAGACTGATCGCCTCGGTCAGATCTTCGTTCAGCCGCAGCGCACGCGCGATGGTGCGGGCGATCTGCGCCACCTCCAGCGTATGGGTCAGCCGTGTGCGGTACAGATCCCCTTCCGGCGAAAGAAAGACCTGTGTTTTCTGCTTCAACCTCCGGAACGCCTTGCAATGAAGCACCCTGTCGCGGTCGCGCTGGAACACCGGACGCAGCGGGTCCTGCTCCTCCGGTACGATGCGCCCGCGGCTCTCATCGCTGAAAGTCGCCCACGGCGCAAGGGTCAAATGCTCGATCTCTTCAGTTCGCTGTCTTACATCCATGCATTTTCCCTCCGTTCGAACCGCATTCCTCCCTTCCGCGCAGCCTGTTCATGCTGCTGGTGCAATTGTAGCACAACCGCCCTGTCGAAGGGGGGATCCTTCTGTCGCTTTGCAAAAAATACTTTGATTTTCAGAACGGTGCGTAAAACGGTTCCGACACCGTCACCTGCGCGCTGCCGCGGGTCAGTTCCCGCAGCTGTTCCAGAAGAGGCTGTTCGGTGTTCTCCGGCATCTGCCAGCGCAGGGTGACGCGGTCTGCAAACTCCGGTGCAGACTGTTTGGCACCTGCTGCATCGATCAGCAGAGAGGCCCGCTCGTACAGCGGATAGTCCACCGTAACGTTCAGCTCCACCACGCTTCGCACCGTAACGACCTCTGCATTTTCCAGTGCACGGGCAGTGGCAGTGGTATATGCGCGCACCAACCCGCCGGTGCCCAGCAGCACACCGCCAAAGTAGCGGGTCACGACCACGATCAGGTCGGTCAGGCCGCTGTGCTGGAGCACTTCCAGCGCCGGGGTGCCTGCCGTTTTGGCAGGTTCGCCATCATCCGAATAACGCTCGCGGTTGCCTGCGCGCAGACGGTAGGCGTATACATTATGGCGTGCCGTCCGGTTCTCTGCACGAACCTTCTCCAGAAAAGCCACCGCTGCTTCCTCACTGTCGGCAAAGGAAAGCTGCGCAATGAACCGGCTCTTTTTTTCTTCATATTCTCCGATGGCCGTGCCCCGGATAGTGCGGTAATCCTCCACGATGGAACCCTCCTGCTGATACTGTAAAATAAGTATAACATAAAACCATATTTGTGCAAGCAAAAGAAAAAACACCATCGAGCCATTCCCGGCCCGGTGGTGTTTTGAATCCCGAATCCTTATTCTGCAAATAACTGGATCCACTGATGCCCGTATTCGCTGGAAGCATCATAGTAATATCCAACGCTCAGCTTCCCGGCGTCCGGATCAAGGATGCTTTCACGATGTGCAGGGGACTTCATCCACGCCTTGACCACTTCCTCCGGTGATACACAGCCCCATGCTGCGTTTTCGCCCACAGGCCGGTCGGTCGAACCGCAGTCTTCCAGTGCCGTAAAGCAGCTCCGCCCATCCGGACGGGTGTGGGATGCCTGCTGTGCGATCTCCTGCGCGCGGAGCTGTGCCGCCGCCGTCAGCGCTGCATCTCCCATTTCCAATGCAGGCAGCCCTTCTTTTTCACGCTCTGCATTGACCAGCTCCAGGATCTCCTGCCGGAACTCCTCCACGCAGGACTCTGCCGGATATGTGAAGATCAGCACCCAGTAATTCTGGTAGGCACCGCCTGTGCAGCTGCCCACGCTGACCGTGACGGCGTCCTCATTCAGGATGCGCTCCCGTGTGAACGAGACCTGCATCCACTCCTGCATCGCAGCCTCCGGCGTAGAGCACCCGCCGATATACGCTTCTCCAACCGAAACGTCCCGGATCCCGAACTCCTCCAGCACGGTAAAGTCTCGTTTTCCGTTGGGGCGGATGTAGGAGTACTTTCGGGTCAGCTCCTTTGCACGAAGCTGCGCCGCCGCCTGATGGCTCTCATCTCCCAGCGAGACTTCCGCCAGTCTTTTTTTCTTCCGCTCCTGATTGATCAGCTTCAGGAAGGTTTCCTGCTCCTCGGTAATGCCCGCCGCTCCATCCGGTGCAGTCTGCGGCTCTGATGCCGCAAAGCATGGAAACGATGCCGCAAGAATGACGAGTATCAGCAAAGAAACTGCGATCGCCAAGAATTTGGGGAATGATCCTTTTTCCAAGTCGATATCCTTCTTTCCTGTCTATAAGTTCTTCCCGCAAACGTCCTGCACCGTCAAAGGCACTTACCGCATCCGCCTTGTTATACAGCGCAAACAAAGTATCCCAAGGGTATCACACTTCTTCACTTCCGTCAATCCATTTTGGGGTAAAATAGACAAAAATCCAGCTCCATCTCACAATCTTCTGATAATTTTCTCTCATTTTCCGAGAAATTCAAACTCCATCCCCCATTCATCACCACACACACCTTTTGCGCAGCAAAAAAGGAGGGCGGCTCCAAAGAGCCGTCCTCCTGAAAAATGCCTATTCAGCCGATCACTGAGCAGCCTTTGCTGCCTCGATCTGCTTGATCAGTTCGGGCACGACCTTGAACAGATCGCCCACGATGCCGTAGTCTGCCACGCCGAAGATGGGAGCGGTCTCGCTCTTGTTGACGGCGATGATGCACTCGGAATCCTGCATACCAGCGGTGTGCTGGATCGCACCGGAGATGCCCAGAGCAACGTAGATCTTGGGGTGGACCGTCTTGCCGGTCTGACCGACCTGATGGTCAGCAGTCATCCAGCCTGCATCGGTCACCGCACGGGAAGCGCCCACAACGCCGCCGCCCAGAGCTGCTGCCAGCTGCTCTGCCAGCTCGATGCCCTTGTTGACATCCTTGCTGATGCCGCGGCCAACGGAAACGATCACGTCTGCGCCGATCAGATCGACCAGCTTGTTTGCTGCCTTCTCCACGCTCAGCACTTCGGTCTTGATGTCCTCAGCGGTCAGGGTGAATGCAGGCTTCACGATCTGGCAGGCCTCAGCCTTTGCAGCATCGTAGGGAGCCTTCTTCATAACGCCGGGGCGCACAGTGGACATCTGCGGGCGGAAGCGGGGGCAGATGATGGTCGCCATCAGGTGACCGCCGAATGCAGGACGGGTCATCTTCAGGTTACGATCCTCGTAATCGAATTTCTGCTTGGACAGATCGATGGTGGAGCTCTCCTTCAGGAAGTCGACATACTTTGCGGTGTCGATATCCAGATGGGTCGCGTCAGCGGTCAGGCCGGTGTGCAGACGGGCTGCGCAGCGGGGGCCAAGGTCGCGGCCGATGTTGGTCGCACCGATCAGCAGAACCTCAGGCTTGTACTCGTTCACCATGTCGCACAGAACCTTGGTGTATGCGTCGGTGGTGTACTCCTTCAGCAGCGGGCTCTCGCAGACCAGGACCTTGTCGGCACCGTAGCCGCCCAGCTCCTTGGCAATGCCTTCCACGTTGTCACCCAGCAGAAGGCCGGTCACTTCGCAGCCCAGCTCGTCTGCCAGCTTGCGAGCCTCGCTCACCAGCTCGAAATCGGTGGGCATCAATGCGCCCTGGCGCTGCTCACAAAAGACCCATACGCCCTTGTATTCGTTAAAATCAGCCATTGTAATCCTATGCTCCTTTCTCAGATCAGGTGCTTCTTGGCGAGGATATCCGCAAGCTGAGCAGCGACGTCATCGCCTGCCAGCATGGTGCCTGCGCCCTTCTGCGGAGGAGTGAAGGACTTGAACACGTTGGTGGGAGAGCCCTTCAGACCAATGGTATCGACCTCGATCAGCGGGTCGTCCTTCAGTGCTTCGTAATCGAACACTTCCATCGGCTTATCGTAGCAGGTGAAAATGCCGTTGATATTCATGTAGCGGGGCTCGTTCAGCTCCTTGATGCAGGTCAGCAGGCAGGGAGTCTGCACC
>CAZUDU010000064.1:5280-8665 GCA_964619455.1 uncultured Faecalibacterium sp. | reverse complement strand
GCAGTGCAGCAGCCGGTAGACCGTCAGATAGGTCATGACCCCGATGATCAGGGAGAATGCATAGTTCGTGAAGTAGGACGGCCCCATGATGTGATAGCGCAGAATGTGAAGGAACATTGCCAGTGCAAAGAGCAATGCATACGGAGAAAAGCGGATGTGCAGCTTTTCACACCGCAGGATCTGGATGGAGAGATAGAACAGATAGCATGCACCCCAGGAAAGCTCCGGCACACAGAACACCTGCGGCGGCTCCCCGCGGATCGCGATATGCAAAAGCCAGTAGAGGGTACCGATGGCAAAGCTGGCGTAGGCCAGCGAGAGGATCAGGAACCGGCGATCCTGGCGGTGGAACGCAAGAACACTGCCAATGGCGGATGCGGTGAAGAATACGGTGACCTGAAACAGGTTGTCGATCAATTCAAAGTTCATCGTCTGCATCCTCGCGGCGGCGGTGTCCGTCCAGCCGGTGAATCCGGTACAGCAGGATGGTCAGGCAGACGCCCAGCAAAAAGCTCAGCAGGCCGATCAGGATATAGCCGAGGGCAGCATTTTCGGCAAGGAGGCTTGCGGCTCCGGTGGTCTGGATCGTGTCGGCGGCATTCAGGTCGGAGGCGATCCCCGGCATGGCAGTGCCCAGCCCGATGACCAGCACGAGGCAGGCGGCAAGGCAGCCAAGGTCGATCAGACGCTGCTGGCGCTGCCGACGCTCTGCCTGCTGGTGCTTCAATTCAGCCGTCCGCTGCTGGATGCGGCGAACGCGTTCTTCATTGCTCAGCATAGGTGAACCCCTCCTGTTCCAAAAGGCTTTTCAGGCGCTGTTTGCTGCGGTGGACAAGATTTGTGACCTGCTGCTCGTTCTTGCCCATGACCTGCGCCGCGCTGCGGTAGCTCAGGTTGCAGAAGTAGACCAGATACAGCGCTTCACGGTATTCCGGCTTCAGGCATTCCAGTGCAGCGTAGAGCTGGCGGTTCTGTTCGGTGCGGAGCAGATCCGTCTCCACCGGCGGTGTGCCGGGCAGCTCGAACGCCGCCTCTTCGATGGGCAAAAACAGAAGCCGCGGTTTTTTCTTGTGCCGCAGTGCCAGATTGCGTGCGACCTTGTACAGATAAGCCCGGAACGCACCCTCGCCAAAGACAGGCCGTTCCTTGGCAAAAATGCGGGAGAAGGCTTCGATCATCAGATCCTCGGCTTCGGATGGATCGGAAAGATAACCGTTGATGTAAAGGGTGAGCCAGTCTCCGTAGCGCTCCACGAGCGCGGCGGCTGCCTGTTCGTCTCCCTCCAGATATTGCTGGTATAGCTGTTCGTCCGACATAGCTGCACCTCGTTTCGATAAAATACTCAAGGAAAGTATAGCAAATCTGGTAGCGCAATGCAATTCGGTGACGCAAAAAAGGGGTGCACCCCGAAGGGTGCACCCGGATATGCCAGATGATTTTTAAAGCCGAACAGCGGATCAGTCCTCGTCGTCCTCGTCTTCATCCTCATCGTCGTCATCATCGTCCTCGCGGGGCTTGTAGAAGATACCGCTCAGGAAGATACTGATGTAATACAGCAGGACCATCGGGACCGCGACCATGCACTGGGACACGATATCCGGCGGGGTGACAACTGCTGCGGTGAAGAAGATGATCACGATCGCAACGCCCTTGATCTCCTTGAGCAGGGTGGGGTTGACGATGCCCATCTTGGACAGGATGATCGTGACCAGCGGCATCTCGAACACACAGCCAAAGATGACGAACATGGTCAGACACAGGCTGACGTAGCTTTCGATACTGGTCGTGCTCTGGATGTACTCAGCGCCCTCCAAGGTGCTCAGGAAGCGCAGCATGAAAGGCATCATGAGCTTGTAGGCAAACAGCACACCCACGCAGAACAGGATGATCGCCAGAACGATGACCATCTTCAGGAAGAAGCTCTCGTTCTTTTTCAGACCCGGTTTTGCAAAGGCATAGATGTTATACATCGCTACAGGGACGGTAACGACCACACCTGCCAGAATGGACACACGGAAAAACTGCATGAGCTTTTCCTGCGGGGCCACAGAAACGAAGGTGTAATAGTCACGGCCCATCGCTGTCAGCAGGTCGATCAGACGGTCTGCATAAGCGAGCGAGACGACCACGCCGACCACAAACACCAGTGCGCAGATGATCAGCCGGTTCCGCAGTTCTTTCAGATGACCGGTCAGCGTCATGCTGCCGTCATCCGTCATGACTTCGGCATTCTTTTTGCGCTTAATGTTCGTAGCCACAATTACTCCTCATCCTCGGTCTTCTTAGCCTTCTTAGCGGGCTTCTCGTCCTCAGCATCCTCATCGGAGTCCTCGGTCTCTTCCATGCCCTTCTTGAAGCCGTTGATGGTCTTGCCGAACATCTTGCCCAGCTTCGGCAGGTTCTTGGGTCCAAAGATCAGCAGAGCGACCAGCAGGATGATCAGCAGTTCGTTAGTACCAATACGCATAATAAAGTTCTCCTTTTTCTTGTGTCCCGCAAAAGCGGGGCAAAATTTACTGTTTTATTCGATAACCGCGTGTGTGCGGTGCATCCTAAGTAGGGATCAGGCTTTTGCTTCCTCGGCTTCCTCAGCAGGGGCGGCTTCCTGTGCGGGAGCAGCTTCAGCAGGGGCTGCGTCCACGACCGGAGCGGTCTCTTCTGCTGCGGTTTCCGCAGTGGGAGTCTCAGCGGTGGGAGCGGTCTCGGTCAGCTCTTCCAGCTCTTCGATCTCCTCAACGGTCTCCTCGACCTTCTTGGCAGCCTCTTCCTTGCTGGTCTTGCCAATGTTGGTAAAGCTCTTGGTGACATCCTTCATACTGTTGTCGAAATCCTTCTTGATGTCGGTCAGCGGAGCAACAGCTTCCTTGAGCGGAGCCTGGATCTCGTTCAGCGGCTCGACAACATTCTTCTGGATCTCTTCGGATGCGGCGCCGGTGTACTTCTTCAGTTCACGCAGCATCTTGCCGATCTTCTTTGCGTAGACAGGGAGCTGATCGGGACCGATGAACACGAAGGCAACGATCACGACCACTATGAGTTCCGTAAAACCAATTTTCATAATGTTCCTTTTCCTTTCCTGTGCGGGCAGGGGTGTATGTACAGCGTTGCCGCGCAGCATCCGTAGAGCTGCGTGAGCCGCAAACGCTCAAAGCTGCTGTATCTGACCCGTTTTCGCGTGGGTTTGGCGCGTTATGCGCCTGTGTTGCCCTAATTTATACCGAGAAGTGGTGAACTGTATATAAATAAAATATTAACTTTTCGTGAACGAGCAGGCAAAACGGGCGAAAAAATAAACGAATAGGAATAAATGAATGGAAATATACGATGCACGGACTGTGAGCCTTGGATACAAGGGGAAGTCAGGGGTGGCGATGACGCTTGCCGC
>CAZUDU010000064.1:3176-5180 GCA_964619455.1 uncultured Faecalibacterium sp. | reverse complement strand
TCGCCAAAAGGCTCCCCCTCAGAGGGCGCTGGATGCGAGTGCAGCGAGCAGCCTGAGGGAGTTCTTGCAAAACAAAAAAGGTCTGCCGTTTCCGACAGACCCAAAAATCAGATCAAGATTTAGCCGCAGTGATCGCAATGCTCGCAGTCTTCCTCGATCTTGCCCACGATGGGTTCCGGATCGATGCCCTGACGGCGGTAGTAGTCTGCCAGAGCGGACTTGACGGCCTGCTCTGCCAGAACAGAACAGTGAACCTTGACGGGGGGCAGACCGTCAAGAGCTTCCACGACTGCCTTGTTGGTCAGCTGGAGCGCCTCATCAATGGTCTTGCCCTTGATCAGGTCGGTGGCCATGCTGCTGGTGGCGATGGCTGCGCCGCAGCCGAAGGTCATGAACTTGACATCCACGATCACGTTGCCCTCGATCTTGAGGTACATGCGCATGATATCGCCGCACTTGGGGTTGCCGACTTCACCCACGCCGTTGGCATCAGGCAGTTCGCCGACGTTGTGCGGGTTTGCAAAATGCTCCATGACCTTTGCGCTATACATACTTGCCATTTTAGTGTTCTCCCTTCAGGCTGAACTGGCGGGCCTTGTTCTGACCCTGCAGCCACATACAACTCATTGCGCGGCGGCGGGGGATGACCTCCTCCAGAACGTCGCACAGGTATTTTGCTTCTTCCATGGTGTTCTGCGGACCAAAGGTGAACCGCATGGAGCCATGACCGATCTCTTCCGGCACGCCGATGCTCAGCAGAACATGGCTGGGGTCCAGGCTGTCGGAGTTGCAGGCGGAACCGGTAGAGGCGCAGATGCCGCGCATATCCAGATCCAGCAGGATGGTCTCGCCCTCCAGACCGGGGAAGCTGATGTTCACGTTGCCGGGCAGACGGGCATCGCGGCCGCCGTTCAGGCGTGCTTCCGGGATGTTGGACAGGATGCGGTCGATGACGTAATCGCGCAGCTCCTGCTCGTGTGCCATGCGTTCATCCAGCTTTTCCACGGCCAGCTCCAGCGCCTTGCCCATGCCGGCGATACCGGCGACGTTCTCGGTGCCTGCGCGGTGGCGTGCTTCCTGGCTGCCGCCGTCGATCAGGTTCTGGGGCCAGACGCCCTTGCGGCAGTACAGTGCACCCACGCCCTTGGGGCCGTTGAACTTGTGCGCGCTCATGCTCAGCATATCCACGCCCAGTTCCTTGACATCCACCGGGATGGCGCCCACAGCCTGGACCGCATCGGTGTGCATCCAGATGCCGTGCTTGTGGGCGATCTCTGCGATCTCCTTGATGGGCTGGATGGTGCCGATCTCGTTGTTTGCCATCATCACGCTGATGAGTGCGGTGTCGGGGCGGATGGCTGCCTCAACGTCCTCTGGGCGGACATAGCCCTCGGAGGTGACGGGCAGGTAGGTGACCTCAAAGCCCATGCGCTCTAAGCTGCGCATGCTGTGCATGATCGCGTGGTGCTCGAATGCGCTGGTGATCAGGTGCTTTTTGTTCTGGCGTGCCTTGGTAAAGGCAGTACCCTTGACCGCCCAGTTGTCGGCCTCCGAGCCGCAGCCGGTGAAGAAGATCTCGGCAGGGGAGGCGTTGATCGCTTTTGCCACCTGCGCACGGGCGGTATCAACATATTCCTTGGCCGCATAGCCAATGCTGTAATGGCTGCTGGGGTTGCCGCAGGCGCCGCTGAGCGCTTCGACCATGACGGCGAGTGCTTCCGGAGCACAGGCCGTGGTGGCGGCATTGTCCAGATAAACCAGCTTTTCAGTGTTTTCCATAGAAGTGATCCTTTCTAGCGGAAAGGGGAAACTCTCTTTTCCGTTTTGTCGCATCCGGGTGGTAAACCGGACAGTTCTCTTTTGACAGGAATAGTTATATCATATCATTCCCTAGTATGTCAATAGGAATACTGGATTTTCGTGACCGGGTCACTTTTTCTTGCCCTTGCCCAGCAGCTTGCCCAGCAGGACCTTCCACTTGGGGTAGCCCCAGCGCGGATCCTC
>CAZUDU010000064.1:0-3076 GCA_964619455.1 uncultured Faecalibacterium sp. | reverse complement strand
CTGCCCGCGAAATCTTTTGCATGGAATGCCATAGAGAACGTCCTTTCTTGCCTCTCGCTTTGGGAGAGGTGTCTGCGGGAGCAGACGGAGAGGGCGAACCGGATGACAAGCTGACATCGGCCGGTCCACGCTGCTCCCACTTTACTCTTCCTTATTACCTTAAAAGTGTCCTTCAAAATCGCCTTCGATCTCATACGGCCAGCTCAGGATGCCGCCCAGATCGTATAAATTGGTATAGCCCTGTTTTTCCAGCTTCTGCACGGCCTCGGCGCTGCGGCGGCCGGTGCGGCAGTAAACGAGCCAGGTGGCATCCTTGTCCGGCATCACTTCACCGGCGCGGGAGCACACGTCGCCCAGCGGCAGCAGCTTTGCGCCCGGGATGTGCCCCACGGCGTATTCGTCCGGTTCACGGACATCCACGGCCTGTGCCTTGCCTGCGTCCAGCAGGCGGATGGCGGCGGCGGAATTGATCTTTTCGGTCATAGCGTCTCCACTCCTCTGATCGGGATGTTGTTTATTCCATCCTATGATATCAGACCTTTTTTGTTTGCACAAGACTTTTGCTTTGCAAATCCGGCGCGGCGTGCTATACTAGGGAGGTATAAGGAGCGTATCGACCATGAAATTCTCTACGAAGAGCCGCTATGCACTGCGCCTGATGGCAGAGCTTGCACGCTATGCACCGGGCACTACCGTCTCCCTCAAGGAGATCAGCGAGCGACAGAACCTGAGCCTGAAATATCTCGAACAGATCGTCACCCCGCTGGCACGGGTGGGGCTGGTCAAGAGCGAGCGCGGCAGCCAGGGCGGCTACCGCCTGACCAAAGCCCCCGCCGACTACTCTGCCGGCGAGATCCTGCGAGCGATCGAGGGCAGCGTTGCGCCCATTCCCTGCCTTGGCAGCCAGACCAACGAGTGCCCGATGTCGGATCAGTGCTTCACCCTGCCGTTCTGGGCGGGGCTGGACGAGGTGATCAACCAGTATATCGACAGCGTGTCGCTGGAGCAGCTTGCCAACGAGCTGGCGGCGATGGATCGCCCGGCGCAGAAAGAGGGCTGCTGCGGGTGCAGCACAAAAAATGTCTGAACCTGAAAAATAATGCTTGACATTCGCAAAAGGATGGGATATAATAATCAAGCACTCAGCGAGTGTCACATATAGGGGTATAGCTCAGTTGGTAGAGCAGCGGTCTCCAAAACCGCGTGCCGTGAGTTCGAGACTTACTACCCCTGCCATGAAAAAAGCCTTTGTCGAAAGACAAGGGCTTTTTTCAATGCTTTAAGAATTCGGGAATAGGACGACAGGCGGCTGGGGCACAATGACCGGAACGCCTTGTGTGTCGGACAACGGATGGAATGCGCGCTGCCTCCATGTTGTCGAAAAAAGTTATCTTTTTTGCAAAATAATGCTTGACAAGAGTCGTTCTTTACGGTATAATAACTCTCGTTCCGCGGCAAGCGCTGCGAAATATGACACTTGAGCGATCATGGCCCGGTAGCTCAGTTGGTTAGAGCACCAGCCTGTCACGCTGGGGGTCGTCGGTTCGAGCCCGATCCGGGTCGCCATTTGCTGCTATAGCTCAGTTGGTAGAGCGCATCCTTGGTAAGGATGAGGTCTCCAGTTCGAATCTGGATAGCAGCTCCATACAAAAACGCCTAGACTTGAAATATAGTCTGGGCGTTTTTTTTACCCTCAAAGCAAGGCTGCTTGTGGTCAAAATAGCCAAAAGAATGTGCTCCGATTCAACAAAACAGTCAATTGATGTTTTGAACAGATTGCGGTACAATAAGTGCAATGTGTTTGGCAATTATTTAACATTGTCAATAAAGAGAGAACGACTTTTGATCATTGGAGGTATTGTTATGGCTCGTTTTACTCTGCCCCGTGACCTGTATCACGGCAAGGGCTCTTTGGAAGCTCTGAAGTCCTTCACCGGTAAGAAGGCGATGGTTTGTGTTGGCGGCGGCTCCATGAAGCGTTTTGGTTTCCTCGACCGCGCTGTGGACTACCTGAAGGAAGCCGGCATGGAAGTCGAGCTGTTTGAGGGCATCGAACCCGATCCTTCTGTTGAGACCGTTATGCGCGGTGCAGAAGCGATGCTGAAGTTTGAGCCGGACTGGATCATTGCAATGGGCGGCGGCTCTCCCATCGACGCTGCAAAGGCAATGTGGATCAAGTACGAGTACCCTGAGATCACCTTCGAGGATATGTGCAAGGTGTTCGGCATCCCGCCGCTGCGCCGCAAGGCTCACTTCTGCGCAATTTCCTCTACCTCCGGCACTGCGACCGAGGTGACCGCATTCTCCATCATCACCGACTACAACAAGGGCATCAAATACCCCATCGCAGACTTCGAGATCACCCCGGACGTTGCGATCGTTGACCCCGATCTGGCAGAGACCATGCCCAAGAAGCTGGTCGCACACACCGGTATGGACGCAATGACCCACGCTGTCGAGGCTTACGTCTCCACCGCAAACTGCGACTACACCGATCCTCTGGCGATCCATGCCATCCGCATGATCCAGAGCGATCTGGTCGACAGCTACAACGGCGATATGGCAAAGCGCGACTCCATGCACAATGCACAGTGCCTGGCTGGTATGGCATTCTCCAACGCTCTGCTGGGCATCGTCCACTCGATGGCTCATAAGACCGGCGCTGCATTTGCAGACTACGGTGCACACATCATCCACGGTGCTGCAAACGCAATGTACCTGCCCAAGGTCATCGCATTCAACGCAAAGGATCCCACCGCAAAGAAGCGCTATGGCGTTATCGCAGACGAGATGAAGCTGGGCGGCGCAAACGATGATGAAAAGGTCGAGCTGCTGATCGCTTATCTGCGCAAGATGAACGATGATCTGAACATCCCCCACTGCATCAAGAACTACGGTGCAGACTCCTACCCCACTGAGCAGGGCTTCGTTCCCGAGGAAGTCTTCTTGGAGCGTCTGCCGGAGATCGCAAAGAACGCCATCGGCGATGCTTGCACCGGCTCCAACCCCCGTCAGCCCAGCCAGGAAGAGATGGAGAAGCTGCTCAAGTGCTGCTACTACGATACCGAGGTCGATT
>CAZUDU010000063.1:4207-8698 GCA_964619455.1 uncultured Faecalibacterium sp. | reverse complement strand
TATGCGCCGCAGACCACCCGCAGACGCTCCAGCCCGGCGGCGATGACCGCAGCATCGGTGGAGTAGAAGCGCAGCAGCTGCCCGCCGGCCAGTGCCGCGCCGCCGCCCAGGATCAGGCCGACGACTGCCGCACAGAGGATGCAGTTGCGCATGACGCGGTCAAGGTTCTCGTACTTGCGTGCACCGATATTCTGGCTGGTAAAGGTCACAGCGGCCTGTGCAAAGGCATTCATGCCGGTATAGACGAAGCCTTCGATGTTGCCGGCGGCAGAGCTGCCCGCCACAACGATGGAGCCGAAGGAGTTGATGGAGGACTGGATGACCACGTTGGACAGGCTGAACACGGTGCTTTGCAGCCCGGCGGGCAGACCGATGCGCAGGATCTGCATCAGAACACCCTTGTGGAGCCCCAGCTTGTGCGGATCCAGATGGAGTGCGCCCTGTTCCTTCATCAGCATAATGGTCACCATGACGGCGGAAACTGCCTGACTGATGATGGTCGCGAGCGCAACACCGGCAACACTCATGTGGAACACAATGACGAAAATAAGGTTGAGCACCACGTTGATGACACCTGCCGAAGCAAGGCAGATCAGCGGGCGCTTGGTGTCACCCACAGCGCGCAACAGCGCACTGCTGAAGTTATACAGCATGCTCATGGGCATGCCGATGAAGTAGATCTTGAGGTACAGGGTGGAAAGCTCGATGACATCTTCCGGGCAGCTCATCAGCTCCAGCAGTCCGCGCGCCGCAAAAAAGCCGATGCCTGCAAGCAGGATACCGCTGCATACACCCAGCGTGACAGCGGTGTGGACGGTCTGCTCCACGCCGCGCTCGTCCCTTGCGCCAAAGCAGCGCGCGGCCACGACGTTCGCGCCCAGAGAAAGCCCCACGAACAGGTTGACCAGCAGATTGATGAGCGCGCCGTTGGAACCAACGGCGGCAAGGGCGGCGCTGCCGGCAAAGCGGCCGACCACGATCACGTCGGCGGCGTTGAACAGCAGCTGCAGAATGCTGGATGCCGCCAGCGGCAGCGAGAACAGAATGATCTTTTTGAGCATAGGGCCGCTGGTCAGATCAGCGGTACGGCTGGCTTGTGCCATGAGAAGATGCGCCTCCTTTTCAGACTCCATCCCAAATAAAAACGCAAAAAACGGCCTCTGCCGAACGCAGGGTGCCGAAAAGCCATTATAACGCTCTATACGGAAAAATTCAAGCTCTGACGCGAAAAATAGGGAACTTTTTCGGTCTGGAATTGCAAAACTGCGCCGATACTGTTATAATGAGACGATTCCATTTATCGACGGAAAGGGAGACGAAAACTGTGTATCGCCGTTATTTCAAACGCCTGCTGGCGGTCGTGCTGTCCTTTTGCGGCATGGTCTGCCTGTCGTGGCTGTTTTTGCTGATCGCCATCGCCATCAAGCTGGACTCCCCCGGTCCGGTCTTTTTTAAGCAAAAGCGGGTGGGGATCCATAAAAAGCATTTCGAGATCCTGAAGTTCCGCACCATGCGCATCGACACGCCGCATGATATGCCCACCCATCTGCTAAAGGATCCGGAGCAGTATATCACCCGCATGGGGCGTTTTCTGCGCAAGACCAGTCTGGACGAGCTGCCCCAGATGTGGAACATCTTTGTGGGCGATATGGCGGTGGTCGGCCCGCGTCCGGCGCTCTGGAACCAGTACGACCTGCTGGAAGAACGGGACAGGTACGGCGCGAACGATGTCCGCCCCGGTCTGACCGGCTGGGCGCAGATCCATGGGCGGGATGAGCTGGAGATCGCCGAAAAGGCAAAGCTGGACGGATACTATGTCCAGAACCTGAGCCTTGCATTGGATGCAAAATGCTTTGCGGGCACCATCGCGGCAGTGCTGCACCACGACGGTGTTGTGGAGGGCGGCACCGGCACGCTGCACGGGCAGGAGAAAGACAAGTGATGCCGCACACACGCCCCTTCGACAAACATCTACATTCTGCTTGATTTCTCACAGAAACAAGGATATAATGATGAGAGGACAAGTATAAAAAGGAGGATTTCCATGGAACGTACCTATATCAAAGAGGTCCAGAAGGAAATTGGCAGCACGGTCAAGGTGCAGGGCTTTATCGAGAACCTGCGCAACAGCAAGGCTATGGCTTTCATCGTGCTCAAAGATATTACCGGCAAACTGCAGATCACCATTGAAAAGGCAGACCACCCCGAGCTGGTGGACACCATCGATCAGCTGACGCAGGATTCGGTCATCACCGTCACCGGCAAGGTCGTGGAGAACGACTACGTCAAGATGGGCGGCATCGAGATGATCCCCACTGCCATCGAGATCGAGAGCATTGCAGACGCACTGCCCATCGTCCGCAAGGAGATCGCTGCCACCAAGAAGAAGAAGGCAGTCGAGCGTTCCAGCATCGACCAGCGCATCGACTACCGCTGGATCGATCTGCGCACCGACGAGAACCAGCTCATGTTCAAGGCACAGAGCTGCTTTGTCAACGCAATGCGCAAGTTCCTGCTGGATCAGGACTTCACCGAGATCCACACCCCCAAGCTGATCGCTGCTGCCAGCGAGAGCGGCTCTGAGGTGTTCAAGGTGGATTACTTTGACGGCAATGCTTATCTGGCACAGAGCCCTCAGTTCTACAAGCAGATGGCAATGGCGGCAGGCTTCGAGCGCATTTTCGAGACCGGCCCCGTCTTCCGTGCAGAGAAGAGCTTCACCAATAAGCATGCGACCGAGTTCTCCGGCTTCGATCTGGAGTTCAGCTACATCACTTCCTTCCGTGATGTCATGAAGATGGAAGAGGAGCTGCTCAAGGCTGGCCTGCAGGCGGTCAAGGACAACTACGGCGATCAGATCCAGGAGCTGTTCGGCAAGGAAGTCATCGTGCCCGAGACTCCGTTCCCGGTCGTGACCCTCGCAGAGCTGTACAAGGGTCTGGAAGAGGAGTTCGGCTATACTGTTGACGAGAGCGAGAAGGGCGACCTGACCACCGAGGCGGAGCGCCTGAGCTACGACTGGGTCAAGAAGCACTATAACCACGAGTTCCTGTTCATCACCGATTATTCTGCAGAGAAGCGTGCATTCTATCACATGCGTGATGAGAACGGCGTGCCGCAGGGCTACGACCTGATCTGGCGCGGTGTCGAGATCACCACCGGTGCACAGCGTGAGCATCGTTATGACGTGCTCAAGAAGCAGGCAGAGGAGAAGGGTCTGGCAGAGGACGTCAAGTTCTATCTGGAGTTCTTCCAGTACGGCTGCCCCCCGCACGGCGGTTTCGGTCTGGGCATCGACCGTCTGACCATGCTGCTGTGTGGCCTGAGCATCAAGGACGCGGAGTTCCTGTTCCGCGGCCCCAACCGTCTGACCCCGTAAAATCCGGTTTTTCCAAGAGCGTGCTGCATGAGCGGCACGCTCTTTTTGCATATTCAAAAACCCCTCCACATACGATACAACGAGCGAAGAAACGCAAAAGGGCGCACAGCCCGGTGCGGAACGCGATGGGAAGGGGAGAACGAGCTTGGACAAACAGGAACAGAACGTGATCTGCCGCGAGATCGGCGCACGCACCGGCGGCGATATTTACATCGGGGTCGTGGGGCCGGTGCGCAGCGGAAAATCGACCTTCATCAAGCGCTTTATGGAAGCGATGGTGCTGCCGGTGATGCAGGATGCGCAGGCATCTGCCCGCGCACGGGACGAACTGCCGCAGTCTGCGGCGGGGCGCACCATCATGACGACCGAACCCAAATTCATCCCGGAGGCCGCCGTGCCGCTGGAGCTGGAAGGCGGCGGCGAGTGCAGAGTGCGGCTCATCGACTGTGTGGGCTACATGGTGGACGGTGCAATGGGGCATGCGGAGAACGACAAGCCCCGCATGGTCAAAAGCCCGTGGTTCGAGCAGGAGGTGCCATTCGACCTTGCGGCAGAGACCGGTACCCGCAAGGTCATCTGTGAGCATTCCACCATCGGCATCGTGGTGACGACCGACGGAACGGTGAGCGACATCCCACGCGCGGGATATGCGGCGGCAGAAAAGCGGATCGTGGAGGAGCTGGACGCACTGGGCAAACCCTACGTCATCCTGCTCAACAGCACCCGCCCGGACGCCCCGGAGACAAGGCAGCTTGCAGAGGGGATGGCGCGGGACTACGATCACACGGTGCTGCCGGTGAGCTGTGTGGATCTGGATGCGGCGGCGCTGGAGGAGATCCTGCGGCAGGTGCTGTACGAGTTCCCGGTGCAGGAGCTGGATTTTGCCCTGCCGCGCTGGGTGACTCTGTTGGAAAACGGGCACTGGCTTCAGGCGCAGGTGTACGCTGCGGCGATGCATTTGGCAGAAAAGGTCACCCGCATGAAGGATATCCCTGCCGAGGGCGGAGGAACGGTGCTGGAAGCGGATGCCATCCAGCGCTCTGCGATCGGCGCGGCCGAGCTTGCCAGCGGCAATGTGCGCATTGAGGTGGAACTCAAGCCGGAGGTGTTCT
>CAZUDU010000063.1:0-4107 GCA_964619455.1 uncultured Faecalibacterium sp. | reverse complement strand
GAGCTTGCCAGCGGCAATGTGCGCATTGAGGTGGAACTCAAGCCGGAGGTGTTCTATCAGGTCCTCAGCGAGCAGACCGGGCTGGAGATCGGGGACGAAGCGGGGCTGATGCCCTGCATCATGGAGCTGGTGCAGGCAAAGCGTGCGTATGAAAAGGTGCGCAGTGCACTGGAGCAGGTGGAGGCCACTGGGTACGGCATCGTGATGCCAAGCATCGAGGAGCTGAAGCTGGAGCAGCCGCAGATCGTCCAGCAGGGCGGGCGGTATGGTGTCCGGCTGGAAGCCTGCGCGCCGTCCATCCAGATGATGAAGGCGACCATCCACACCGAGCTTAGCCCCATCGTGGGGACGGAAAAGCAGAGTGAGGATCTGGTGCACAGCCTGCTTGCGGATTTTGCGGATGACCCGGTCAAGCTGTGGGAGTCCAATATTTTTGGCAAGAGCCTGCATGAGCTGGTCAACGAGGGGCTGCAAAATAAGCTCCTGCACATGCCGCAGGAAGCGCGCACCCGTTTGCAGGAAACGCTGGAACAGGTCATCAACGAGGGCTGCACCGGGCTGATCTGCATTCTTTTATAAATGATGGCGTCTTTCCCCCCTGCGATGAGATGCGCTGGCTCGCCCTTTCAGTCAAAGCCTGGAGGCTTTGACAGCTCTCCCGAAGGGAGAGCCGAGAACAACGTTTCCGGTTTCGGCCTTGCCTCTCCCTTTGGGAGAGGCGGCACGGCACAAGCCGTGACGGAGAGGGTGCGGCTGCTGCCGGTGGAGCCGCCCCACCATAAAAACAAACACGCTCCCTGTCCGGAGGACGAATCCGGGACAGGGAGCGTGTTTTGTGTTACTTTTCTTCCTCGGTCAGCTTGTTGATCAGCAGCTGATAGATCTCGTTGCCCTTCAGAATGAACTGCTTTTTGACCAGCTCTGCCGAAAGGCGGTCCGGCGTGCCCAGATCCAGGCAGAACAGCTCACTGTCCAGCCCCTTGACCGTGCAGCGGATGGTGCAGTGCCCGTCCGGCTTTTCGGTGATGCGGGCACTGTATTTGGCTTCCTTGCGTGCCCATGTCTGGCAGCGCAGCACAGCGGCGACTGCACGCTCCCGCACGCTGCGGGGCAGGTCGTAGGCGAGCTCCTGCGCGACCTTGCGCCCCTTGTCGGTGATCGA
Organism: uncultured Faecalibacterium sp.; assembly: GCA_964619455.1. Taxonomy (GTDB): domain Bacteria; phylum Bacillota; class Clostridia; order Oscillospirales; family Ruminococcaceae; genus Faecalibacterium. Next base: position 2,945 of record CAZUDU010000063.1, on the reverse strand, counting down.
ATAGGAGCCGCTTTTCTCTGTGACAAGCTCCTGTTTTGCAATGTCGTCCAGGCAGGAGCCGATCTCAAAATAGTTGACCAGTTCCTCTTCGACCAGAGCGTTCTCGATCTCTGTCCGGGTGATCGGGCCGGCGTTTTTGACCAGATAGCACAGCAGCAGCCGGATCTCGGTGCTGTTTGTCAGCCCGCCGGGGCGGACCCCCGCGGTAAAAGCATCGTTGACGGACATCATCCAAACATCCCCCTTTTGCGTATCGTTCCATCTTCTTTTTTGCATCTGTGCTCCCGCACCCGGCGGTATGGACCGTCAGCCGGGAGGGAACGCATTTTTATATTCTATTATAGTATAAGGATTTTCACAACGGATTGCAAGCCGTGGCCGCAAAATCTGTTTCGATCCGCTTTGCGCTCTCCGGGGTGGAGTATACCCAGTGGTCGAGGTGCCCTTCGGTGATAAAATACCGCAGATCGAACCGGTGGCGCTGGTTCAGGCTGTGATTGACGATGACGAGCTTGATCTTCATCTTTTCCGGCAGGATGTTCTTGATGTAAACGCTCACGGCCTGCCCGGGGCAAAGCTCGCTGCTGCTTTCGGCAAGCCCGGCAAGGTTCGGCGCGATCTCCACAAAGGTGCCGTACTGCTCCACGCTGCGCACGATGCCCACCACCGTTTCGCCTGCGTGGAAGGCGGCGGCATTTTCTTCCCATGTGCCAAGCAGCTCCCGAATGGTCAGCACGAACCGCCCCTGTACATCGCGGCTCTTGATGGCGCACAGGATCTGCTGCCCCACGCACACCCGGTCGGCAGGGGAGGAGATGCGGCTCACGGACAGGCAGTCGATGGGCAGCAGCGCACTGATGCCGCAGCCGACATCGCAGAATGCACCGAACGGCTCGATGTGGGTCACAGTGCAGGGCAGGATATCGCCGGGGGAGAGGGTGTCCAGATATTCCGCCTTGCACAGCTGCTGTGCCTTTGCGCGGGAAAGCAGGTAGAAGGGTTGTCCGGCTTCATCCGTCTCCATCCCTTCGATCACAAAGCAGGTGGGCCGCCCGACCCGGGTCAGCACCGCAATGTCCCGCACGGAACCGTTTTCGGCACCGTCGGCACACTGGGCAAACGGCATGACGGCGCGCACGCCGCCGAGCTCGAACCGGAGCTGACGCTGTGTGTCGAACGCAAGGGCGGTCGCCTGTAAGATCTCGCGGTTGGCGATGGCAGAATGCAGCTCGGCGGGGGACAGGTGGGCGGCACAGCGGTAGTTGCCTTCGGTACGGTATGCTTGCATCATCTTTCATTCCTCTTTCTGTGTGTTTTTTGGCTCTGATCTGCGCGGCAGGTGCGGCGCAGATCGCTTGTCGTTAAAACGATATGCGTTTGCCGCAGCAGATATTTGCATTTTGTGTGAGTTTGCATTATACTATATCTGTATGTGCAGCACCCGGACGACGCCTTTTCACTCCGGGCACGGCGCACACAGAGCCTGCAAGCTGGCAGGCAGAAGGGAGCGGGAAAGTATGGGTATGGACGTTGCTGTGGGAGATACCATTCTCACCCGGAAAAAGCACCCTTGCGGCGCAGCGAGCTTTGAGGTGCTGCGGGTCGGCATGGATTTCAAGATCCGCTGCACCGGCTGCGGGCGCGAAGTGATGCTTCCGCGTGCAAAGATTGAAAAGAACATCAAAAAGGTGATCCGTCCGGGCGAAGTCTAGTGCCCGGAGCAGCAGCCAAGAGGAACACTGGATGTAAGGAGAACTGCACAAAGTATGTCAAACCTGTTTTCTCAGATGGATGCTGTCTGTCACCGTTTTGAAGAGCTTTCCATGCGGCTGAACCAGCCGCAGACTGCACAGGATCCGGCGCTGTTCCGCCGCCTGATGCGGGAATACCACAGCGCCGAGCCGGTGGTACAGGCGTACCGCACATGGCAGACGGCGCAGGATCATTTGGAACAGGCAAAAGCCCTGCTCGAAGAAGCGGACGCTCTTGATGCGGACTTTAAGCAAATGATACAGCAGGAGATCGGCGAAAAAAGTCGGGATGTGGCAGAGCTGGAAAATAATCTCAAAATTTTGCTGCTTCCGAAGGATGTCAACGACGGCAAGAATGTTATCGTGGAGATCCGCGGCGGTGCGGGCGGCGAGGAAGCTGCGCTGTTTGCACACAGCCTTTTGCGGATGTATACCATGTACGCGCAGACCCGCGGCTGGGCGCTGGAGCTGCTCAGCCTCAACGAGACCGAGCTTGGCGGTGTCAAGGAAGCGGTCTTTTCGGTGGATGGTGCGGGTGCGTACAACCGCATGAAATACGAGAGCGGTGTGCACCGGGTGCAGCGTGTGCCGGAGACCGAGACGCAGGGGCGCATCCACACCTCGACTGCAACAGTGGCGGTCATGCCGCAGGCAGAGGAAGTGGATGTGCAGATCGACGCAAAGGATCTGCGCATCGATACCTTCCGTTCCTCCGGTGCGGGCGGTCAGCATATCAACAAGACCTCCAGCGCGATCCGCATCACCCACCTGCCTACCGGCACGGTGGTCGAATGCCAGAACGAGCGCAGTCAGTTCCAGAATAAGGACAAGGCAATGGAGATCCTGCGCAGCCGACTGCTGGCACAAAAGCAGAAACAGCAGCAGGATTCCATCAACGCGGATCGTCTGGGGCAGGTAGGCACCGGCGACCGCAGCGAAAAGATCCGTACCTATAACTTCCCGCAGGATCGCTGCACCGACCACCGCATCGGGCTGACCGTGCACAATCTGGATAAGATCATGGACGGTAATCTGGATGAGCTGATCGATGCACTGGCGACCCGGGAGCAGACCGAAAAACTGCAAAAGCTGAACGAACAAGCCTGAAAAGCAGGCGAATCTGACGATAGAAAGAACGATGATCTGTATGGAAATCGAAACAAAAGTTCTGCCCGTGGACGATGCGGGCATCGA
>CAZUDU010000062.1:0-8804 GCA_964619455.1 uncultured Faecalibacterium sp. | reverse complement strand
TCCAGCTGCTCGTATAAACAGAGCAGCTCATCCTGTGCGGTGCTGATCTTTCGGATTTGAAAAGCGCAAAAACCTGCTGTGTACAGACTTCGGCGGCAGCACTGGGCATTTTGCCCACCCGGAGGCGGCAGAGAGTTTGTTCAAAACTGCCTTTGAAAAGGATCACGAAACAAATTATAATAAAAGAACAACCGGAAAAACAGCATATCCATGCTGGATTTGGAAGAACAAGGAACGGAGCGTGCAACTTATGAAGCGAGTAAAATCGGCGTGCATCTGCCAGACGCTGCACTTTATGCGGAAGGAAGATGTGGAACATCTTTATGCCGTCAAGCAGGTCAAGGATGAGGTCGAGCAGTACAAGAAGAATCTGGAGCGCAGCCACACCCGGTACAAGATCGTGGAGCAGACCGAACAGCCGGACGGCTCCATCATGGTCAAGGTCATCAAGCAGTACAATTCTGCACCGGTCGGCAACTATCTGGACTGATCCGGGGCGCACTTGTCATACGAAAAACAGCCGGTCTCCCGCAAGGAGACCGGCTGCTTTTGTGTGCGGGAAAGCGGTCGATTTTTTGATTTTTGCACTTTTCTCCGGCCGGACTCTGTGGTATGATAGGCTCAAAACAGGGCATGGGAGGGGCAGTGGAAGGATGCAGGAAAAGGAAGTCAGTCAGTTTCTGGCGGTCATCATCCGGATGGGAGAAGCGTTGCAGAACTGCGGGGCAGAGGTCTACCGGGTGGAGGACACCCTGAACCGCATCGGCTACGCATACGGCGCAGAGGATGTGAACGTGTTCGTCATCACCTCCAGCATCGTGGTCACGATCAAAATGCCCGGGCAGGAGCCGCAGACCCAGACCTGCCGCCTGACCAAAAGCTCCGGCAATGACCTGCTTATGCTGGAGCGGCTCAATGCGTTCAGCCGCCAGATCTGCGTCACGACCCCCTCGGTGGAAAAGATCCACCGCCAGCTGGACGAGATCCTTGCACAGCCTTTTTCGCCCCGCCAGCGTCTGGCGGGCAGTGTGCTGGCGACCTTCAGCTTTGCGCTCTTTTTTGGCGGGACGCTGTGGGACGGATTGCTTGCAGGCTGCGTGGCGGTGCTCATCTGGGCGATGCAGGAAAAGATCGCTCCGTTCTGTTTGAACCAGATCGAGTTCCAGTTCATCGCGTCCTTTCTGAGCGGCGCGGTCGTCTTTCTGCTGTGCGGGGTGCTGCCGGGGCTGCATGCCGACAAGGTCATGATCGGTGATATCATGCTGCTGATCCCCGGCATCATGCTGACGAATTCGGTGCGGGATGTGCTGCTGGGGGATATCATCTCCGGGCTGCTCCGCCTGGCAGAAGCACTTTTGTTGGCAGCGGCGCTGGCACTGGGCATCATGGCGGCCATCTGGCTGGTGGGAGGTGTGTTATGACACAGGCGGTCACACAGCTTATTTACGGGGCGCTTGGCTCCATCGGGTTTGGCATCATGTTCCACCTCAACCGGCGGTATCTGCCGGCAACGGCGGTGGGCGGCGCACTGGGGTGGCTGGTCTACCTGATCGCGGCACACGTCTGGGGCGGCAGCCTGCTGCCGAACCTGCTGGCGGGCTGCGCGGCAGCCATCTATGCCGAGGTGCTGGCGCGCACCTACAATGCGCCCTCGACCCCGTTTTTCATCATCTCAGCGATCCCGCTCATCCCCGGACGCGGGCTGTACTACTGCATGGATGCCGTGGTGCGCAGCGAGCTGGCACTGGCAGAACAGTATGGGCGGGATACCTTTCTGACCGCACTGGGCATTTCCGGCGGCATGGCGATCGCGTGGTGCCTTGTGGATCTGCGCCGCAAGCTGCACCGACTCGCCGCGCAGAAACGATAACGAAAAAATGGTCGGTATCCGAGTTTCCTCGGATACCGACCATTTTGTGTTTTACAGAGAACGCTTACCGCGGCTTACAGGCTGCGGTTCTTGATCTCGTCAACGACCTTTGCGACGAACTCATCCAGCTCCATCGCAGTGGTCTCGCCCTTGCGGTCGCGGACGGAGACGTTGCCTGCCTCGGCTTCCTTTGCGCCCAGGACCAGCATATAGGGCACGCGATCCACCTGCTGTGCAGCACGGATCTTGTAGCCGATCTTCTGGTTGTCGTCGTCCAGAACGACGCGCACACCGGCATCTGCCAGCTTCTCGGTGACAGCCTCAGCGTACTCCAGTGTCTTTTCAGACACGGGCAGGACCTTGACCTGCACCGGAGCCAGCCACAGCGGGAACTTGCCCTTGGTCTCCTCGATCATATAGGCCATGAAGCGGTCCAGAGAGCCGAGGATCGCGCGGTGCAGCACAACGGGGGTCTTCTCGGAGCCGTCCTTGTCCACATAAGTCAGGTGGAACTTTGCGGGCAGGCAGAAGTCCAGCTGGCAGGTGGACAGGGTGTACTCTGCGCCGACAGCGGGCTTGACGTTGACGTCCAGCTTGGGACCGTAGAAGGCAGCCTCACCGATCTCCTCGGTGAAGTTGATGCCCAGATCGGTCAGGACCTCACGCAGAGCCTGCTCTGCATGGTTCCACATCTCGTCATCGTCGTGGTACTTCTTCTTATCAGCGGGGTCACGCAGGCTCAGCACGCAGCGGTAATCGGTGATGTTGAAGTCCTTGTAGACCTCGAAGATCAGGTTGCAGACATCTGCGACCTCGGTCTTGATCTGCTCCGGGGTGACGAACAGGTGAGCATCGTTCTGGCAGAAGTGACGGCCGCGCTCGATGCCCTTCAGGGTGCCGGAGGACTCGTAACGGAAGTCGTGTGCGATCTCGCCCACGCGCATGGGCAGGTCACGGTAGGAGTGCGGGCGGTTTGCGTAGATCATCATGTGGTGGGGGCAGTTCATGGGACGCAGAACGTATGCCTCGCCCTCCATCTCCATGGCGGGGAACATGTTCTCGCGGTAGTGATCCCAGTGACCGGAGGTCTTGTACAGATCTACGGTGCCCACGCAGGGGGTCATAACGTGCAGGTAGCCGCGCTTGCGCTCCTTTTCCTTGATATAGTTCTCCAGCTCCTGCCAGATGGTGTAGCCGTTGGGCAGGAACATGGGCAGGCCGCGGCCGATCAGGTCGTCGGTCATGAACAGGCTCATCTCCTTGCCGATCTTGCGGTGATCGCGCTCACGAGCCTCCTGCTGCTCCTTCTCCCAGGCGTCCAGCTCGTCCTGATTGCGGAAAGCCACGCCGTTGATGCGGGTCAGCATCTTGTTTTCCTTGTCGTTCTTCCAGTATGCGCCGGACTGCTGGGTGATCTTGAAGGCCTTGAGTGCCTTGGTGTAGGTCAGGTGAGGTCCGATGCACATATCAACGTAGTCGCCCTGCTGGAAGAAGCTGAACTCGGTCTCGTCTGCCAGATCTGCCATGTGCTCGATCTTGTAGTTCTCGCAGCGCTCCTCCATCAGCTTGACAGCCTCGGCACGGGGCAGGATGAAGGGCTTGATGGGCAGGTTCTCCTTGACGATCTTGCGCATCTCCTTTTCGATGTTGGCCAGATCCTCATCGCTCAGCTTGGTATCGCCCAGATCGACATCGTAGTAGAAGCCGTTCTCGGTGGCAGGACCAAACGCGAAATCAGCATGGGGGTACAGGCGCTTGATCGCCTGAGCCATGATGTGGGCTGCGGTGTGGCGGATAACGTGCAGCTCTTCGTTCTGAGCGCACTCGGCAACAGTGCCGTCCTTGTAGATGATCTTCATAGATCCATCCTCCTTTTGATAAGTATACACGAAAAAAGGCGCTCCATCCCGCAAACTAAACGGGATGAAGCGCCTGAATCATTCAGAAACGTTCCACGGTTCCACCCGAATTGCGTGTTGTACAAAACACGCCACTCGCTGTGCTGTAACGGGCGCACCCGGCAGAGGTTCTCCCCTGCGCTCTGCGGTGGTAGATCCTTCTTGTACGCTGAGCCGCTCACAGCACGCCCCGCCGGGCGGCGGCTCTCTCTGCAACGCAGGGAAGAAGCATCGGTTTGTCCGCATCATCGCTTTCAACAGGATGAAACTACTTTGATTGTAGCACGCCCGGCGCAAAAATGCAAGAGCGAATGCTCACGCCTCGACTTCGTTTTCCGTTTCAGCGTCCTTTTCTGCGGAGTCTTCCTGCTCTGCCAGACGCTTGGCGCGCTTTTCCGCACGGGAGGCTGCACGGTTCGCCTCTGCCTTTTCGGCGCGGGCGGTGCGCATCTCGGCATGGAGCAGCAGGCTCATCAGTGCGCGCAGACCAAAGGTGGCTGCCAGCAGCACCACCGAGGACAAAGTAGGCAGCAGCACGGTCTTTGCAACTTCGGCTGCCATCAGGAACTCCAGTGCGGTGGTCAGGCCGCTGCTCATCTCGTGGTGGAAGTCGTGATCGTCGTGGAACAGCATCGCGCTGAAATAGTGATAAGTAGCGCGTGCAAGGCTCAGCACGATGATCAGCAGACCGATGATCTCGGCCACGGCGGCAATGAACGGCACTGCCAGCTCCAGAAAGACCTCCAACCCGTGGAGGATCGACTCACAGATATGATATACCATCTTTTCTATTTTCTTCCTTTACCTTTTCTGATCCGTATCCCGCAGTTTCTGGTTACAGCAGGGTCTTGATGTAAGCCGCCAGCTCCTCGTCCTTGCAGGAAGCGAAGAACAGCTCGCTGAACTTCTCGCCTGCGATGGCACCCTTGAGCAGCTCCTGATCGATGCTCTTCAGGCACTCGATCAGCGGCTTGAAGGTGGCAGCGCGCACGCCGTCCAGGATCTTCTTGTTGCGCTGCTCGGGCACGACGCGCTCCTTGGGGTAGCCCTGACCGTGGCCAAAGCCGAACAGCTTCTCGAAGCAGTACTCGAGGTTCAGCTCACCGCCCCAGCCAAAGCCCTTGGCAAACGGCATGGAAACTGCGTTGCCGTCGTTGACGTGCGCAAAGGTGTAAGCGTCCACGGGATCCTCAACGTGACCGCAGATCACGCCGGGGAAGCTGTTCAGGGCCAGCATTGCACCCTCGCCGGTGCCGCAGCCGGTCACGACGTAATCCACAGCGCCGCTGTTCAGCAGGATGGCAGCCAGAATGCCGCACTGCACATAGGTGAGCTGTGCAGTGTCATCGGCAGCGTACATGCCGTAGTTGACCACTTCGTGACCCATCGGCTCGACGACCTTCTTCAGGGCGGCTTCGATGATGCCGTTCTTGGCGGCCTGGCTGTTCTCGTTGATAAGTGCGATCTTCATAGTAGATTCTCCTTTTTTATTACTTCTGCCAAGGCAGATAGCTTATACGAAATCTTCCCGCATCGGGGTGAAGAAGTCCAGCATCACGCCGCCCTCCAGGCAGACACAGCCGTGCATCACACCGTTCTGCTTGAGCAGGGTGTCGCCGGGGCCGACCTCGCGGGTCTCTTCCCCGATGGTGAAACGGTATCGCCCGGAGACGATGTAGGTGATCTGGGTGTGGGGGTGGCAGTGCATCGCGCCCACGCCGCCGGTCTCAAAGGTGTTCTCTACGCACATGGCATCCTTGCTGTACGCAAGCACCCGGCGCTGAACGCCTTTGCCGCAGGTTTCCGGCTCGATCTCTGCATGGGGGACCCATGCAGCATCCTTGTGCTGTTTGTCCATCATAGCTATTATAGTCCTTTCTGTACAAAAATGCAAAAAATGCGGCAGCAGGCAGGACGATACACGCCCGACCTGCCGCCGCACAGCGCTGCGGTAGAAAGCTGAGACCGGAACTTACTGGGGCTGCTTGCCGATGTAAGCGTGGATGCCGCCGTCAACGTACAGGATCAGGCCGTTGACAAAGTCGGAAGCCTCAGATGCCAGGAACACAGCGGGTCCGCCCAGATCCTCTGCCTCGCCCCAGCGGCCTGCGGGGGTCTTGGCAACGATGAACTGGTCAAAGGGATGACGGCTGCCGTCTGCCTGACGCTCGCGCAGGGGTGCGGTCTGCGGGGTGGCGATGTAGCCGGGGCCGATGCCGTTGCACTGGATGTTGTACTCGCCGTACTCAGAAGCGATGTTGCGGGTCAGCATCTTCAGACCGCCCTTTGCAGCAGCGTAAGCGGAAACGGTCTCGCGGCCGAACTCGCTCATCATGGAGCAGATGTTGATGATCTTGCCGCCGCCCTGTGCGATCATATCGGGGATGACAGCCTTTGCCACGATAAAGGGAGCGTTCAGGTCAACATCGATGACCTGACGGAACTCGGCAGCGGTCATCTCGATCATCGGGATGCGCTTGATGATGCCGGCGTTGTTGACCAGGATGTTGATGTGACCGACCTCTTCCTGGATCTGCTTGACCATTGCGTTGACCGCGTCCTCATCGCAGACGTTGCAGACATAGCCGTGAGCCTTGATGCCGGCTTCTTCGTAAGCGGCAAGACCCTTGTCCACCAGCTCCTGCTTGAGGTCGTTGAAGACGATGGTAGCGCCGTTGGCTGCCATTGCCTTGGCGATGGCCATGCCGATGCCGTAGGACGCACCGGTGATCAGTGCGACCTTGCCGGTCAGATCAAACGATTTGGGAGTACAAACTGCCATAATAAAGTCCTCCAATCAGAATATCGCATCTTGCGGGCTGTGCCCGCTGCTTTGCAGAGTGCAGCGGTTGCCCGGCGACCGGGTCTGCACCTCTCTTGTATACTAGGTTAACATTCTTTGCAGGAACTGTCAAGGCGTTTTCTTACGGGAGCAGCATGTAAAATCTTTGCAGAGGGGATCTTTTTTTGTGCGAAAATAACGTTACAGCGTACTGTTGGGAGGGCGCTGAAAAACTTCGTAGAGATGCACAATTGTAAAGTGCAGGATTTGGGCTTGTTGACGATACGTCAAAAATCTCAGCCCAGCTTCTTTTTTTGCTGGTGGGACATGATGGGCATGAGCAGAGCGGCGGGAAGCAGCTTCTGCGCACTTGTACACAAGCGCATGAAGGCGGACGGGACGATGATGACCCTGCGGCGCTGCATCCCGAGCAGCGCATCCTCCACGCACTGCTGCACCGTGATGCCCTTGAGCGCGAACACGACATGGGCACAGTCGTTGAACTCGGTGTCCACAGGACCCGGGCAGAGCGCACAGACGCTCACCGGGCTGTGCTGCTCCCGCAGCTCCTGTGCCACGCTCCGGGTCAGGCTGACGAGATAGGATTTGGAAGCGTAGTACCCCGCCATGTAGGGGCCGCCCGGCAGAAGACCGGCCGAAGATGCGACGTTCAGGATGGTGCCGCCGCCCTGCGCGTGCATCCGCCGCACCATGCAGTGGAACAGCTGTGCGGCGGCGGCAACATTGACTGCGATCATTTCGGCTTCCCGTTCGGAGTCGGTGTCCAGATAGCTGCCGCAGACGCCGAAGCCGGCGTTGTTGATGAAGATGTCGATGCGCTCCCCTTCCACCTCGTGGCACAGGCGCTGGCATTCTTCCGGCTGTGCAAGGTCGGCGGGCAGGATGCGGCAGGGCACGGCCAGCTCTGCCGCCAGTGCTTCCAGCCGATCCACCCGGCGGGCGGTCAGAATGATCCGATACCCCATTGCGGCGTACCGGCGGGCGAACTCCCGCCCGATGCCGGAGCTTGCCCCGGTGATCCATACAGTTTGCATTGTGAGACCTCCTGATTTATGAAAAAAGGCTTTCCGGAATGGAAAGCCTTTCGGGTCTATTCTTGGCTCTCCCTTTGGGAGAGGGAAGTGAGCACTCTGGGAGCTTTAAGTAAGTTGCACTTACTTCAGCAGATTGTCATTGTTGAAATAATCGATGCGCATGGAGTGGCGCACATCCTCGAGGGTGGCGGCTGCGGTCTTTTCTGCCACGGCGCAGCCGGCCTTCAGGATCTCGACCACCTCGGGCAGGCGCTGCTCCCACTCCTTGCGGCGGGTTCGGATCGGTTCCAGCTCAGCCTGCATGACGCTGTTGAGGAACTTCTTGACCTTGACGTCGCCCAGACCGCCGCGCTGATAGTGTGCCTTCAGCTCGTCGAGGTTCTGGTACTCCGGCCAGAACTCTGCAAAGTGCTCAGGGCGGCAGAAGGCATCCAGATAGATGAACACCGGGTTGCCCTCGACCTTGCCGGGGTCCTGAACGCGCAGGTGGTTGGGGTCGGTATACATGGACATGATCTTCTTGCGCAGTTCTTCCGGCTCCTCGGACAGGTAGATGCAGTTGCCAAGGCTCTTGCTCATCTTTGCCTTGCCGTCGATGCCGGGCAGGCGCAGGCAGGCGGCGTTCTGGGGCAGGATGATCTCCGGCTCGGTCAGGGTCTCACCGTAGACCGAGTTGAACTTGCGCACGATCTCGCAGCACTGCTCGATCATCGGCTTCTGATCCTCGCCGGCGGGCACGGTGGTCGCGCGGAACGCGGTGATGTCTGCTGCCTGGCTGATGGGGTAGGTGAAGAAGCCCACCGGGATGCTGGTCTCGAAGTTGCGCATCTGGATCTCGCTCTTGACGGTGGGGTTGCGCTGCAGGCGGGACACCGTGACCAGATTCATATAATAGAAGCTCAATTCGGTGAGCTGGGGCACCATCGACTGGATGAAGATATGGCACTTGTTGGGGTCGATGCCGCAGGCAAGGTAGTCCAGTGCGACCTGAAGGATGTTCTGGCGCACCTTCTCCGGGTTGTCGGCGTTGTCGGTCAGCGCCTGCGCATCCGCGATCATGATGTAGATCTCGTCGAACTCGCCGGAGTTCTGCAAACGCACGCGCTCCTTGAGGGAGCCGACATAGTGGCCAACGTGCAGGCGGCCGGTCGGGCGGTCACCCGTCAGAATGATCTTTTTCATGGTTGTTCTCCTTTTAA
>CAZUDU010000061.1:0-8903 GCA_964619455.1 uncultured Faecalibacterium sp. | reverse complement strand
CTGGGCGGTAAGGCTCAGTTCGGCGGTCAGCGTTTCGGTGAGATGGAGGTCTGGGCACTGGAGGCTTACGGTGCAGCTTACACCCTGCAGGAGATCCTGACCGTCAAGTCGGACGACGTCGAGGGTCGTGTCAAGACCTACGAGGCGATCGTGAAGGGCGAGCAGATCCCGCAGCCGGGCATCCCCGAATCCTTCCGCGTCATGCTCAAGGAACTGCAGTCTCTGGGTCTGGATGTCATCGTGCAGGACAAGGACGGCAACGAGATCGATATGCGCCAGAACTTCGACGAGGAAGAGACTGGCTTCGATATGCGTGATGTTGCCGGCACTGAGACTGTCGTGCAGGAAAACGAGCTGCTCAACGATTACAACATTAAGGACGCCGATGCTGGCTTCGATGATCCTTCCGTGCTGGAGGACGACAACTCTGGCAGCGAGGCTCCCGCTTCTGACGAAGCAGATTATTGATCTGATCCCATAGAAAAACCGATGGTGCCTCCCGGCGTGCGTGCTGCACACGGGAGGGTGCCGTTGGCGGATCAAGACAAAGTCGCCTGTATCATCGAGACAACAAGAGATTAAGGAAGGGTTCGTTTCATGGAAAACAACGTTTTCGATTCGATTAAAATCGGCCTTGCCTCTCCCGATCAGATCCGCAACTGGAGCTACGGCGAGGTCAAGAAGCCCGAAACCATTAACTACCGTACCCTGAAGCCGGAGCGCGACGGCCTGTACTGCGAGCGCATCTTTGGACCTACCAAGGACTGGGAGTGCCACTGCGGCAAGTACAAGCGCATCCGCTACAAGGGCAAGGTCTGTGACCGCTGCGGTGTCGAAGTCACCAAGGCTAAGGTCCGCCGTGAGCGCATGGGCCACATTGAGCTGGCAGCACCTGTCAGCCACATCTGGTATTTTAAGGGCATCCCCAGCCGCATCGGTCTGATGCTGGACATCAGCCCCCGTCTGCTGGAGAAGGTGCTTTACTTTGCAAGTTATATCGTTACCGATCCCGGTCTGACTCCGCTGGATAAGAAGCAGATGCTCAACGAGAAGGAGTACCGTGAGGCTCGTGAGCGTTACGGTGACGAGTTTGAAGCATCCATGGGCGCTGAGGCGATCCAGGAGCTGCTGAAGGAGATCGATCTGGATCAGCTGAGCGCTGAGCTGACTGCTGAGGTCGAGAAGTCTGCCGGTCAGAAGCGCGTCCGTCTGCTGAAGCGTCTGGAGGCTGTTGAGGCATTCCGCACCTCCGGCAACCGCCCTGAGTGGATGATCATGGACGTTCTGCCTGTTCTGCCCCCGGATCTGCGCCCGATGGTCCAGCTGGACGGCGGCCGCTTTGCGACCTCCGACCTGAACGACCTGTACCGCCGCGTGATCAACCGCAACAACCGTCTGCGCCGTCTGCTGGAGCTGGGTGCTCCCGACATCATCGTGCGCAACGAGAAGCGTATGCTGCAGGAGGCTGTTGACAGCCTGATCGACAACGGCCGCCGCGGCCGCCCGGTCACCGGCCCCAACAACCGTGCACTGAAGAGCCTGTCCGATATGCTGAAGGGCAAGCAGGGCCGTTTCCGTCAGAACCTGCTGGGTAAGCGTGTTGACTACTCCGGCCGTTCTGTTATCGTTGTCGGCCCTGAGCTGCGCATGGATCAGTGCGGTCTGCCCAAGGAGATGGCTCTGGAGCTGTTCAAGCCCTTTGTCATGAAGGATCTGGTCGAGAAGGGCATTGCCAATAACATCAAGTCTGCCCGTAAGATGGTCGAGCGCTCCAAGCCTGAGGTTTGGGACAGCCTGGAGACCGTCATCAAGGGCCACCCGGTCCTGCTGAACCGTGCACCTACGCTGCACCGTCTGGGCATTCAGGCCTTCAACCCCATTCTGGTCGAGGGCCGTGCAATCAAGCTGCATCCGCTGTCCTGTACCGCATTCAACGCGGACTTCGACGGCGACCAGATGGCAGTCCATCTGCCCCTGAGCGATGATGCCCGCCGTGAGGCTAAGATGCTGATGCTGGCATCCGGCAACCTGCTCAAGCCCTCTGACGGCGCACCTGTTGCAGTGCCCACGCAGGATATGATCCTGGGCAGCTACTACCTGACCACTGTTCACGAGAACGATGAGGGCGCAGGCAAGGTCTTCCGCGACGAGAACGAAGTGCTGATGGCGTATGCTGAGCATGTCATCACCCTGCACGCTCCTGTCAAGGTCCGCCGCACCATGGTCATTGATGGTGTCGAGCGCTCCGGCATGGTGGATGCGACCGCAGGCCGTGTCATCTTCAACACCGCAATCCCCCAGAACCTGGGCTATGTGGATCGTACCGATCCTGAGCACTGGCTGGAGTACGAGGTCAGCTTCCGCGTGACCAAAAAGACCCTGCCGGACATCATCTCCCGCTGCATGACCCGCAACGGCACCCGCAAGTGTGCAAAGATGCTGGACGCGATCAAGAGCCAGGGCTACAAGTACTCTACCCTGTCTGCAATTTCCGTCGCTGTCTGTGACGCAGTCATCCCGCCCCAGAAGCAGGAGCTGATCGCAGAGGCTGATAAGCAGATCGCAAAGGTCAGCAGCCTGTTCAACCGCGGTCTGATCTCCGACAACGAGCGTTACAACAAGACCATCGCTGTCTGGCAGGCAACCACCGACAAGGTCTCCAAGGCTCTGGCGGACAACCTGTCCAAGGACAACCAGATCTATATGATGGCGGACTCTGGTGCTCGTGGTTCTATGAACCAGATCAAGCAGCTGGCTGGTATGCGCGGCCTGCTGGCTAACACCGCCGGTCACACCATCGAGATGCCCATCCGTGCCAACTACCGTGAAGGTCTGGCAGTTCTGGAATACTTTGTTTCTGCTCGTGGCGCTCGTAAGGGCATGGCGGATACCGCACTGCGTACCGCTGACTCCGGCTACCTGACCCGCCGAATGGTCGACGTTTCTCAGGACGTGATCGTTCGTGAGATCGACTGCGGCACCACCGATGGTCTGGAGGTCTCCGAGATCCGTGAGGGCAAGGAGAAGATCGAGAGCTTCCGTGAGCGTCTGATCGGCCGTTTTGCTGTGGGCGATGTCGTCAACCCCATCACCGGTGACGTCATTGTTCCGGAAGGCAAGATGATCGACCTGTACGATGCCAACGAGATCGAGGCAGCTGGTATCACTAAGCTGAAGATCCGCAGCCTGCTGACCTGCCGTGCAAAGACCGGTGTCTGCGCACGCTGCTATGGTTCTGACATGGCGAACGGCCAGCCGGTGCGTCTGGGCGAGTCTGTCGGCGTTATCGCGGCAGAGTCCATCGGTGAGCCTGGTACCCAGCTGACCATGCGTACCTTCCATACCGGCGGTATCGCATCTGCTGAGGATATTACGCAGGGTCTGCCCCGTGTCGAAGAGCTGTTCGAGAGCCGCCGCCCCAAGAGCATGGCGATCATGAGCGAGATCTCCGGTGTCGTTTCTCAGGACGATACCAAGAAGAACGTCGTGATCAAGGTCACCGGCAAGGACGAGGAGACCGGCGCAGAGGTCGTGAAGAGCTACTCCATCCCGTTCACCCAGCACGCACGCGTGATGCCGGGTGACCGTGTGGAGAAGGGCGATATCATCACCCGCGAGGGTGTTCTGTATCCGCAGGACATTCTGGCGATCAAGGGTCTGGGCGATGTCCAGAACTACCTGATCAGCGAGGTCCAGAAGGTCTACCGTCTGCAGGGCGTTGAGATCAACGATAAGCATATCGAGGTCATCGTCCGTCAGATGTGCCGCAAGGTCCGCGTGATCGACTCCGGTTCTTCCAACCTGATCGGCGGTGCACTGGCAAGCCGTCTGGAAGTTGAGAATATCAACGCAGAGCTGCAGCAGCGCATCGACAATGGTGAAGAGGGTCTGAAGCTGGTCGAGTACCAGCAGGTGCTGCTGGGCATCACCAAGGCTGCTCTGGCAAACGACTCCTTCCTGTCCGCTGCATCCTTCCAGGAGACCACCCGTGTCCTGACCGAGGCTGCGATCAAGGGCAAGGTCGACCCGCTGGCCGGCCTGAAGGAGAACGTCATCATCGGTAAGCTGATCCCGGCCGGTACCGGTCTGCCGGAGGTCCGTGAGGATCTGGCACAGCGTGAGGCTGAACTCGATGCTGAGGTCGCCGCAGAACTGGCAGCAGCTCAGGTTTGATCCGAACCGTTCTCTCTGAGATAAAAGAATCATCTGGCCGCCCTGTGGAGTGATCCGCAGGGCGGCTTTTTTGAAGACTGAAAGGGCAGGGGAGAACCGCCCTAAAAGACATTTTGACCGTCAAAAGACCCCTGCAAAAAAATTTGGGAATAAAATAAAAAAATCTTGAGAAAACTGTTGACAAGCGGCTTCAAAACGAGTATTATATACATGTTGCGCGTCCCCAAAGGGGATAGTGCGGCAAAAAAGTCGGGAAACCGATATTCATCATTAAGAAAGGAGAAACAAAATGCCTACTTTTAACCAGCTTGTACGCAAGGGCCGTCAGGTTCTGGCTACCAAGAGCACCGCTCCCGCACTGCTGAAGAGCTACAACTCTCAGAAGAAGGAATATTCCGATCTGAATAGCCCCCAGAAGCGTGGTGTCTGCACTGCTGTTCGTACCATGACCCCCAAGAAGCCCAACTCTGCTCTGCGTAAGGTTGCTCGTGTCCGCCTCACGAATGGTATTGAGGTCACCTCTTACATTCCCGGTATCGGCCATAACCTGCAGGAGCACTCCGTCGTGCTGATCCGTGGCGGCCGTGTTAAGGACCTGCCCGGTGTGCGTTACCACATCATCCGTGGTACCCTGGATACTCAGGGTGTGGCAGGCCGTAACCAGGCCCGCTCCAAGTACGGCGCGAAGCGTCCTAAGGCCGGTGCTGCGAAGAAGTAATTAAGGAACGAACCGCCATAAACGGCTTTCCATTATATAAATAACAAGTTCGCTCAAAGCGAATGGTCAACGGTTTATGTAAAGGTCAGCTCTTTGTGACACAACGGGAGTTTTATTACTTTCGAGTACCGATGATATCATTCTGTGAAGGAGGGAAGAAAGATGCCTAGAAGAGGTAACATTGCTAAGCGCGATGTCTTAGCTGATCCTATTTACAATTCCAAGATGGTCACCCGTCTGGTCAACAGCGTCATGCTGGATGGCAAGAAGGGCGTCGCTCAGAAGATCGTTTACGAGGCTTTCTCCATGATTCAGGAGAAGACTGGCAACGATCCTCTGGAAACTTTCGAGAAGGCTATGGAGAACATCATGCCCAGCCTCGAGTGCAAGACCCGCCGTGTTGGTGGTGCTAACTACCAGGTTCCCCTGGAGGTCAGCCCCGCTCGCCGCGAGACCCTGGGTCTGCGCTGGCTGACTGCTTACAGCCGCAGCCGTGGTGAGAAGACCATGGCTCAGCGCCTGGCTGCAGAGATCATGGACGCTGCCAACAACACTGGTAACGCCGTGAAGAAGCGTGAGGATACCCATAAGATGGCTGAGGCCAACAAGGCTTTCGCTCATTTCCGTTATTGATCTGTTCTGTAGGAGGTTAATTTCATGGCTACTCCCAGAGAAGTTTCTCTTCAGATGACGAGAAATATCGGCATTATGGCCCACATTGATGCTGGTAAGACTACGACTACCGAGCGTATTCTGTACTACACCGGCGTCAACCACAAGATCGGTGAGACTCATGACGGTAGTGCCACCATGGACTGGATGGCACAGGAGCAGGAGCGTGGTATTACCATCACTTCCGCTGCTACTACCTGCTACTGGAGCCATTCTGAGACCCAGAAGGATCCCGTTGCATTCAAGAAGAATCGTCACCGCATCAACATCATCGACACCCCGGGCCACGTGGACTTCACCGTTGAGGTCCAGCGTTCTCTGCGCGTGCTGGACGGTTCTGTGACCGTTCTGGCTGCAAAGGGCGGTGTCGAGCCTCAGTCTGAGACCGTTTGGCGTCAGGCTGACGAATACAAGGTTCCCCGTATGGTGTACGTCAACAAGATGGACACCATGGGTGCTGACTTCTTCCGCTGCATCCAGATGATGCACGATCGTCTGCACGCTAACGGCGTTGCGATCCAGCTGCCCATCGGTCAGGAGGATACCTTCCGTGGTATCGTTGACCTGGTCGACATGAACGCTGAGGTCTACTACGACGATATGGGCAACGATATGCGCACTGAGCCGATTCCTGAAGATATGATGGAGCAGGCTGAGGAGTATCACAACATCCTCGTTGAGGCTGTTGCTGAGAGCGATGAGGCCCTGATGGAGAAGTACCTCGAGGGTGAGGAGATCACCCGTGAGGAGCTGAAGGCTGGTATCCGTAAGGCTACTCTGGCCAACACTCTGGTGCCTGTGACCTGTGGTTCTTCCTACAAGAACCGCGGCGTTCAGAAGCTGCTGGATGCGATCGTTGACTACATGCCCGCCCCGACCGACGTCGAGGACATCAAGGGTGTGAACCCCGAGACCGAAGAGCAGGAGACTCGTCCTTCTAGCGACAACGCTCCCTTCGCTGCTCTGGCATTCAAGATCGCTACCGACCCGTTTGTGGGTAAGCTGGCTTACTTCCGTGTTTACTCCGGTAAGGTTGAGGCAGGTACTACTGTCTACAACTCCGTGAAGGACAACAAGGAGCGTATGGGCCGCATCCTGCAGATGCACTCCAACCATCGTAAGGATATCGACTGCGTCTACGCAGGTGATATCGCTGCTGTTGTTGGTCTGAAGAACACCACCACTGGTGACACTCTGTGTGATGAGGCACACCCCATCATTCTGGAGTCCATGAAGTTCCCCGAGCCCGTTATCCGCGTTGCGATCGAGCCTAAGACCAAGGCTGGCAACGAGAAGATGGGCATCGCGCTGGCAAAGCTGGCGGAAGAGGATCCGACCTTCAAGACCTACACCGATGAGGAGACCGGCCAGACCATCATTGCTGGTATGGGCGAGCTGCATCTGGAGATCATCGTTGACCGTCTGCTGCGTGAGTTCAAGGTTGAGGCAAACGTGGGTGCTCCCCAGGTTGCTTACCGTGAGACCGTCCGCAAGGAGGCCAACCAGGATACCAAGTATGCACGTCAGTCCGGCGGTAAGGGCCAGTACGGTCACGTTAAGATCAAGATCGAGCCCAATGAGGCTGGCAAGGGTTACGAGTTCGTCAACGCTGTTGTTGGCGGCGCGATCCCGAAGGAATACATCCCGGCTATCGACAACGGTATCCAGGGTGCTATGAAGGCTGGCGTTCTGGCAGGCTATCCTGTTGTTGATGTCAAGGTCACCCTGTGGGATGGCTCCTATCATGAGGTCGACTCCTCTGAAATGGCGTTCTCCATCGCAGGTTCTATGGCATTCAAGGATGCTATGCGCAAGGCTGATCCCATCATCACTGAGCCCATCATGAAGGTTGCAGTTATCGTTCCCGATGAATATCTGGGCGATGTTATCGGTGACCTGAACTCCCGCCGTGGTCAGATCCAGGGCATGGAGGCTATGGCTGGCACTCAGCGCGTGAATGCATTTGTGCCTTTGGCTCAGATGTTCGGCTATGCTACCGACCTGCGTTCCAAGACTCAGGGCCGTGGCCAGTATGTCATGGAGCCGTCTCACTACGAGCCGGTGCCCAAGAACATTGCTGACGGCATCATTGCCGGCCGTGCAAAGGGCTAATTGCTGAAAAAGCGTAATAATTTTGCCGGGGTAGTGTAACTCCGGCAAAATTTCCTGTAAAAACACTTGATTTTACAGGACAAATTTAGTAGAATAGCCTTGCAATGCAATATCTGCATCCGCAGAGCTGTTGTAACCAAAATATACCGATTTAAGGGAGGATATTCCAATGGCTGAAAAGGCAAAATTTGACCGTTCTAAGCCGCATGTTAACATCGGCACCATCGGTCACGTCGACCACGGCAAGACCACTCTGACTGCTGCTATCACCAAGTACCTGGCACTGTGCGGCGGCGCAGACTTCATGGACTACGCTAACATCGACAAGGCTCCCGAAGAGCGCGCTCGTGGCATCACGATCAACTCTGCTCACGTTGAGTACCAGACCGAGACCCGTCACTACGCTCACGTTGACTGCCCGGGCCACGCTGACTACGTTAAGAACATGATCACTGGTGCTGCTCAGATGGACGGCGCTATCCTGGTCGTTGCTTCTACCGATGGTCCCATGCCCCAGACCCGTGAGCACATCCTGCTGGCTCGTCAGGTCGGCGTGCCCTATATCGTTGTCTTCATGAACAAGGTTGACATGGTCGACGACGAGGAGCTGCTGGATCTGGTCGAGATGGAGATCCGTGACCTGCTGAACGAGTACAACTTCCCCGGTGACGACACCCCGATCATCCGTGGTTCTGCTCTGAAGGCTCTGGAAGGCCCCAACGATCCTTCTGAGGCTTGCTACGCACCCATCAAGGAGCTGATGGACGCTGTTGACGCTTATATCCCCACTCCTGACCGTCTGGCTGACAAGGACTTCCTGATGCCCGTTGAGGACGTCATGACCATCTCTGGCCGTGGTACTGTTGCTACCGGTCGTGTTGAGCGTGGTACTGCTAAGGTTGGCGATCCCATGGAGATCGTCGGCATCAAGCCCGAGCGCCTGAGCACCACCATCACTGGTCTGGAAATGTTCCGTAAGTCCCTGGAGTTCACCCAGGCTGGCGACAACATCGGCGCTCTGCTGCGTGGTGTTGACCGTACCCAGATCGAGCGTGGCCAGGTTCTGGCTAAGCCCGGTTCTGTGCACCCCCACAACGTCTTTGAGGCTCAGGTTTACGTCCTGAACAAGGACGAGGGCGGCCGTCACACTCCGTTCTTCTCCAACTACCGTCCTCAGTTCTACTTCCGTACCACCGACGTGACCGGCATCATCACTCTGCCCGAAGGC
>CAZUDU010000060.1:4643-9010 GCA_964619455.1 uncultured Faecalibacterium sp. | reverse complement strand
CGGAAGCGACCCCGGAAAACCCGGAGGTAGAGTGGGATCTGGAGATCAAGGACGACGCGGCGAAGGATCTGGGAGAGGAACTGGGAAAGGAAGAGATCATTGTCGATGCGGATGGCAGTGAGACCTATACCCCCAGCGAACCGGTTACGGACGAGGAAGACCGCGTGATCGAAGAAGGCGGTACGACCGAGGGCAACGAAGAGATCAAGATCGAGGTCACCGAAAAGCCCAAGACCGACAAGGAGAAAGAGGAAGGCGTAAAATCGGATGCCCTCCATGCCGGGAAGCCTGCAGAGGGCAGCGAGTCGGAAGGCGGAGACGAAACGGAGGAAACTCCGGATGAACCGGGCAATAGTGATAAAGACCAGTCCAAGGATGACGGTGAACAGAACCCCGGTCAGCCCGAGGAGACCCCGGACAAGCCGAAGGTGGATGCAGCCCCGACACCGGCCGACAAAGACAAGCTGGATACTACGACGGGCAATACCGGAAGCACGAAGTGGGATATGACCGAGGAGGATCTGCGGGATCTGATCGTAAAGCCCATTCTGCCCGAAGGCTATGACGAGGAAGGCACCAAGACGGAAACAAATGAGGACGGCACAACGACCGTCAAGAACTGGAAGATCGAGGACTATGAGCACACTGCAGATGGGGAGGCTGCTCCCTCCGGCTTTGGTTACAAGGTGACTGAGACCACCACCATCAAGCAGACCGGCAAGATCGAACCGGATATGTCCGCAAAGCCTGAGGGCGCACAGGATGTGACCAGCCCGGACGGTAAGTGCGGCTATTGCTACATTGAGAGCACAACGGACGAAAACGGTGTGATCACCGAAACGATCTATACTGTTTACCCGGAGCAGGGCACCTACACCAAGACCACGACCACCACGACCACCACGCTGAAATACGCCGAGCAGACCAAGAAAGGCGAGGTCACGATCAGCAATGTGAAGGTGACCGAGAGCACAGTAGGCGGTGTGAAGGACGGTGCTCTGAGCGGACTGAAGGTGCCGGAGCTGGATAAGAATACCAAGATTCCCGGTGATCGAGAGGTCTGTGAAGATACCGGACTGCGCGGTTACTATGAGAGCTGGGGTCAGACGCTGACAAAAGTAGACATGGGCAATGGCAATTTTGTATGGAATGTGGGTGAGGATGGAGAAAGCAAGGATGTGAGTACCCTCTACGGCAGCATTTATGGAATCAATACAAGTGATGGGGAAGTAGGTGCGGCAAAGCTCTACATCGTGACAGATGCTAATGGTAACAAGTACTACGTCTACTGCGCAGACCGCGGTCAAGGCTTTGTGCACCAAAAGGACGAGCAGGGGAATCCTACGTCGAACCTTACGGGCGACAGCTACACCTTGGAAAATCTCCAGCAGTCTGGCTTCTTTACGGATGAACAGTGGAAAGCAATCGAAGAAGTTGCGACCAACGGTTACTGGGGAACGACCGCGCAGGATAGCGGAAGCCTGGAATCCTTCCAGAAGATGCTGATCGAGAATGGCATTATTGATAAAATTGCATCGGAACTGGGGATGGAGTTCGGTTCGGATGTGACGGAGGAAGAGAAAAAGGCAGCACTCGAAAAGCAGTTCAAAAAAACCTTTAATCAGGGTATGGCACTGACCGTAACACAGGCTGCGATTTGGGCGTATGCAAGCCACTCTGATACCTATACAACAGAGAACCCGTTTACAACGATCGACAAGTCCCATACGCCGAACGAAGACGATTGGTCGTGGGTCAAAACAGATCGTTTGGACGAGTCGAGTAAGGCGATCCTGAAGGCGGCCTATAAAATCCTGAAAGATAAGGGAGATGCTGCTGCGAAGGCAACAAGCACGAAGCCTTCTACCGACCTGATCGACGCGGAAGATATCACAAATGTTTCGGTCACTGTCAACAATAAACTCGACCAGAAGGGTACGTCCGGAGAGGATGTTTACGATGCGGAACTGAGCTTTACGATGAAGGTTCAGCCGGATCGTCTGAATTCGGAAGATCTGAAGGTCACGGTAACTCTGGGTGATGGACGGACGTATGAATACCGTCTGGAAGGTGCAGCGAAAAATGATAATGAAAAAGCTGCTGAGAAAACGACAGGAAAAGACAACATCACAAATGTTTCGGTCACTGTCAACAATAAACTCGACCAGAAGGGTACGTCCGGAGAGGATGTTTACGATGCGGAACTGAGCTTTACGATGAAGGTTCAGCCGGATCGTCTGAATTCGGAAGATCTGAAGGTCACGGTAACTCTGGGTGATGGACGGACGTATGAATACCGTCTGGAAGGTGCAGCGAAAAATGATAATGAAAAAGCTGCTGAGAAAACGACGGAAAGGACAACATCACTTACGTTCTGAAGGGGATCCAGCTGCCGGACGGTACTACCGTCTCCATCAATCTTTCCGGCACGCAGGAACTGGGAAAGAGCGCCTATCTGCTGACCGCAGAGAGCGGTTATGATAAGTCTCAGAGTTTTGTGGGTGTGTTTGAAGGTGAGCGGAATATCAATCTGGATGTTTCCTTCAGCTTCAACGCAGATCAGCCCGAAGCGACCATTACGACGGTCACGACCGAGCAGACGGTCGTGGAGCAGAACAAGCAGACCAGCTGGGCAAGCTCGTGGCTGACCAAGATCTTCTACCCGGCAAAGCCGGAGGAGCCTGAGGAGACGATCCCGGTCGTTCCGGAGGAGCCGGCTCCGGAAATGCCGGAGAAAGAGGCACCGAAGCAGGACGAACAGGAGCAGGAAGAGCAGGAAGATCAGGAAGACCTCGTGGTCTTCCCGGAGCAGTCGGAGGAAGCAGTGGATTCCGCAAAGCCGGAGACCGCTGAACCGAAGGTCGATGCTGTCCCGAAGACCGGTGACGATGCTCCCATCTGGAGGATGCTTTGCCTGCTGAGCGCGGCAGGGCTTGTGCTGGTCAACCTTCCCCAGAAAAAGACCAAGCACTGACCACGGCGCGGCATAAGGCTTCAACCATAAAATAAGCAGGAGCCACCCGGTACGGCAGACCGTTCCGGGTGGCTTTTTGGTAAGAGGAAAAATGCCTATGAAGATACGCAAACTGCTCACCATCGTGCTGAGCCTTGTCTTTTTGGGGAGCGCGTCCATGCTGGTGCTCAAACAGCGCGACTACAAGCAGGGCGCGCAGGATCATCTGGATGCGATGCAGGCGGCGGGCTTACAGACCCCGGCGTCCTTGGCGGAATCCGCGGTACCTTCTGCGGGGGATGTGGACACGGACACGCCTGCAGAACCGCAGCAGCCGGGTGCAGAGGAACTGCTGGCACAGATCGACCTTGCCGCGCTGCGGCAGACAAACCCGGAGGTGACCGGCTGGATCATGATCCCCGGCACTTCCATCTCCTACCCTGTCCTGCGTGCGGCGGACAATGACTATTACCTCACCCATACATGGAAGGGCGAGCGCAGCTCGGTCGGCGCGATCTTTCTGGACTGCCGCACCGGCGAAGCGGACTTCAATACCCTTGTCTATGGGCACCGGATGCGCAACGGCACGATGTTTGCAGAGCTGAAGTACTACAACACGCTGGACAAGTGGCAGGAATGCCCGGACGTCTATCTGATGAGCGATACCGGCGTGCAATGCTGGCGCATCTTTGCGGCTTACGAGGCAGAGACGGATGCGCCGGTCTACAAGCCGGGCGAGTTGACAGAAAAGCAAAAAGAGGCTGTTTTAAACTATGCGTTGACAAAAAGCTGGATCGATACGGAGATCGTCCCCACCACAGAGGATCGCATCCTGACCCTTGTGACCTGTACCGGAGACGGGTACAGCGCCCGTTGGGTCGTGCAGGCGGTCTTGCAAACGGAATAACAAAACGCAAAAATGCCGGGCAGTAAACTGCCCGGCATTTTCTATGGCTTTTTCAGGTCTCCACGCCTTCAAACTGGCTGTTGTAGAGGGTGGCGTAGAAGCCGCCCTTGGCCAGCAGCTCTTCGTGGCTGCCCTGTTCTTCGATATGGCCATCCTTCATCACAAGGATGACATCTGCTTCCCGGATGGTGGAAAGCCGGTGCGCAACGATAAAGCTCGTGCGCCCCTGCATCATGCGGGCAAATGCCGCCTGAATGCGCACCTCGGTGCGGGTGTCGATGGAGCTGGTCGCTTCGTCCAGGATCAGCATGGGCGGCAGGCAGAGCATCACGCGGGCGATGCACAGCAGCTGCTTTTGCCCCTGACTGATATTGCCGCCGTCCTCTGCGATGACTGTGTCGTAGCCTTGCGGCAGGCGGCGGATAAAGCTGTCGGCGTGCGCTGCCTTGGCAGCGGCGATCACCTCGTCCAGACTTGCATCCGGTTTGCCGTAGGCGATGTTTTCCC
>CAZUDU010000060.1:2970-4543 GCA_964619455.1 uncultured Faecalibacterium sp. | reverse complement strand
GCGGCGATCACCTCGTCCAGACTTGCATCCGGTTTGCCGTAGGCGATGTTTTCCCGCACAGTGCCCGCGCGCAGCCAGGTATCCTGCAGCACCATACCGTAGCTGCCGCGCAGCGAAGCACGGGTCAGCTCCCGGATATCCGTGCCGGAGACCTTGATGCAACCATCGTTCACATCATAGAAACGCATGAGCAGGTTGATAAGGGTCGTTTTGCCGCAGCCGGTCGGTCCAACGATGGCGATGCGCTGACCCGGCTTCACATCCAGCGAAAGCCCCTCGATGAGCGGGCGATCCGGCAGATAACGGAAGCAGACATCCTCCAGCGCAACATGACCATCGGTGTGCAGGGTGATGGCGTTTTCGGCTTCCGGGGGCTGATCCTCGGCATCCAGCAGCTCAAACACCCGCGCGGCACAGGCAAGAGCATTTTGCAGCTCGGTCACCACACCGGAGATCTCGTTGAAGGGCTTGGTGTACTGGTTGGCGTAGCTCAGGAACACGCTCAGCTGACCGATGGTGATGCCGCCGCGCACTGCATACAGCGCACCCACCAGACCCACGCCGGCATAGACGATATTGTTGACAAAGCGGGTGGCAGGGTTGGTCAGGCTGGAGAAGAAGATGGCTTTCAGGCTCACCGACTGCAGGCGGCTGTTCACCTCATCAAAGGCGGCAAGGCTCTCGGCTTCGTGCCCGAACGCCTGCACGACCTTCTGCCCCTCGATCATCTCGTTGACCAGCGCAGTCTGCTCGCCGCGCACCTTGCTCTGGCTCTGGAAGTAGCCGTAGCTGCGCTTTGCAAGAAAGCTGGCGACTACAAGGCTCAGCGGGGTGATGCAGACCACCACCAGCGTGATGGGAACATTCTCCCGGAACATGAACAGCAGGGTGCCAAAGATGGTCAAAAGGCCGGAGAACAGCTGGGTAAAGCCCATCAGCAGACCATCGGCAAAGGTGTCCACGTCTGCGATCATCCGGCTCACGATATCACCGGAGGGGTGGCTGTCCAGATAGGACAGCGGCAGCGACTGGATCTTGCGCAGCGCTTCGTTGCGCAGATCATGACTGACCGAGAAGGTGATGCGGTTGTTGCAGACGCTCAGCAGCCACTGTGCGACCGCTGCCGCAAGCGCAGCGAGCACGATCTGCACAATGATCCGCGAAACGGTGGAAAACTCCACCTGCCCCTTGCCCAGCATCGCATCGATGGCACTGCCGCACAGGATGGGGATATACAGCTGCACCGCCACGCTGATGGCAGAGACCAGCACGCTGCACACCACCTGCGGGGTGTAGGGGCGGATCTTTTTCAGCACGCGGGAGAGGGTCGCGTTGCGCTGCTGCGGGCTGAGCCCGTTTTTGGCTTTTGCGCTCATTTATGCTCCTCTCCTTTCTTGAACTGGCTTTCGTAGATCTCTTCGTATACCGGGCAGTTCCGGCGCAGCTCGGCGTGGGTGCCGATGCCGACCAGTGCACCGTCGTCCAGCACAAGGATCTGATCCGCATGCTGCAGGCTTGCCGCACGCTGGCTGACGATGAACACGGTCATCTCGCCGGGCAGTGCCGCAAGTGC
>CAZUDU010000060.1:0-2870 GCA_964619455.1 uncultured Faecalibacterium sp. | reverse complement strand
GCATCCCGCCCAAAGATCTCCACGCTGCCCTCGGTGGCATCGTAAAAGCGGGGGATCAGGCTGACAAGGCTGGATTTGCCGCTGCCGGTGCCGCCGATGACACCGATGGTCTGCCCGCGCTTTGCGGTAAAGCTGATGTCAGAAAGGCTGGGTGCGCCTGCACCTTTGTAGGTCAGCCCAACGTGGTCGAACCGAACCGCATCTTCTGCCTTTTCTGCGCGAACCGCGCCGCAAAGCTCGGCAGGGAACTGCATGCCGGGCTGGGTGTCCAGCACCGCCTGCACACGCCCTGCACAGGCAAGACCCTTGCTCACCTGTACGATCAGGTTTGCCAGCTTGACCAGCTCCACAAGGATCTGGTTCATATAGTTGACCAGCGCGATCACATCACCGGAAGCCATGCCGCCGATGTTGATCTGGATGCTGCCGACATACAGCAGCGCAACGATCGCAAGGTTGATGATGACATAGGTCAGCGGGTTCATCAGTGCCGAGATCTGCCCGACGTGAAGCTGCATTTTGGTCAGCAGGGCGTTGGCATCCTCAAAGCGGCGGATCTCCAACGACTCCTTATCAAAAGCACGCACCACGCGCACGCCGGTCAGATTCTCGCGGGTCAGGCCCAGCACGCGGTCCAGCCGGGCCTGTACGTTCTTGTACAGCGGGCGGGTGAGCACCATGATGCCGAACACCACCACCGACAAGACCGGGATGACCACCACAAAGATCAGCGCGGCCTTTGCGTTGACCGTGAACGCCATGACCATTGCGCCGATCACCACAAAGGGGCTGCGCAGGAACAGGCGCAAAAACAGGTTCAGACCGCTCTGCACCTGATTGACATCGCTGGTCATACGGGTGATGAGGGTGCTGGTGCCAAGGGTGTCCATTTCAGAAAAGCTCAGGCTCTGGATGTGTGCAAACAGCGCGTGGCGCAGTGCGGTGGAGTAGCCCACCGCCGCCTTTGCGGAAAAGTATTGGGCGGTCAGGCTGCACGCAAGACCGATGATCGCCAGTGCCAGCAGGATGCCGCAGCGCACCAGGATATAGTTCAGATCCCGCGCGGCGATGCCGACATTCACGATGTCTGCCATCACCAGCGGAACGAACAGATCGAAGGTGGCTTCCAGCATTTTGAACAGCGGTGCCAGCACGCTTTCGCGCCGGTAGCCGTTCAGATAGCGGAGCATATTGTTCAAGATGGATCCATCCTCCTTTTACAGAATAAAGTTTGAACACCTTATTATAACGCGTACAGCCTTTAAATTCCATAAGAAAAACAGAAAAGCCGCGTTCTTCCCCCGCGAAAGATTGTGAAAACCGGGGTTTCCTGCTATACTATCCTTATCAAGAAGGGAAGAACGGTGACACAATGGCAAAACGAGCAGATGGCGGGATCCGGTTCCGCCCGGTCGGCAGCGGAAAGCGCGCCCGCATAGCGCCGGATTACAGCCCGAAAGGGATCGGCTGCCCGGCGATCGGGCGTGCGGTAGAGGGGCTGTACCGCGCACAAAACGAGGAGAATTTCTGGACCCTGATGAGCGCGGTCAACTATGCACTGGAGATGGAGACCCACGTTCTGGTGCCGCTGCAAACGGCGCTCACTGTACATTCGGCTCCCGCGCCCTGGGTGGAACACCCCCTTGCGCCGGAAAAGGCGGACGGGCTTCGGCTCTGGACGCTGCGCAACGACAAAGGGCGGAACTGGCTGCCGCTGTTCACCTCCACAACAACGGCGTGTGCCGACCGCAGCACGGCCGCCCGCCCGATGGCGCAGCGCACCTTGCAGCAGGCCATGGAGCTTGCCCTCGCCACCGAGGAGATCGATGGTGTGGTGATCGACCCGTGGGGGCATTCTGCCACGCTGGACGGTGCACTTCTGGGCGGGCTTCTGAACTCTGCCCGCACCCCGGAGGAACCGGGCGAGGAAGAGGTAGAATGCGGTCAGACCGCCGCCCGCGCAGGGGACTGGGCAACGGCGGTAGAATGCTATGAAGAAGCAGCTAAAAAGGGGAATGCAATGGGCCTGACCCTTCTGGCAGGCTGCCTGTATGCCGGGCGCGGCATCCGGGCAGGCAAGGCCGAAGCGCGCCGGATGTGGAAAACGGCAGCCGAAAGCGGCGACCCGATGGCGATGGTCGCGCTGGGAGACCGCTGCCGCGAACAGCAGGATGCAGGCGCTGCGCTGATGCACTACCGTGCGGCACAGCAGGTGGCGCGCCGCACACCGGATATCCAGCATACGCCCTATGTGCTGCTCCGCATCGCACAGACCGAGACCCGCTACGTCTCGCTCAAAAAAGCGCTGGCAATGGCAGTGGAAGCACAGCACGGCTTTGTCATCCTTGCGCGGGAGGGGGAGCCGGATGCGGCGCTCTGGCTGCAGGAAACAAAGCAGCTCATCCGGGAATTGACCGAGCAGCCGGCGCAGAGAACCGCTTATAACATAGAATCTTTACAAATGGACTAAGAAATTGTCATATCGGCAGGATAAGATAATACTGGAAAAAATCTCGCTTGATCCAAGCGCGTGCAAATCAGAGAGGAAACAGTATGAGCAAAGTAATCGGCATTGATCTTGGCACGACCAACTCCTGTGTGGCCGTTGTGGAGGGCGGAAAGCCCGTTGTGATCACCAATGCGGAGGGTGAGCGTACCACCCCCAGCGTGGTGGCATTCGGTAAGGACGGCGAGCGCCTTGTTGGCGGCGCGGCAAAGCGCCAGATCGCAACCAATTCCGGGCGGACCGTCTCCAGCATCAAACGCTACATGGGTACGGATCACCGGGTGCACATCGACGGCAAGGATCTGACCCCGCAGGAGATCAGCGCAATGGTGCTGACCAAGATCCGGCGCGATGCCGAGAGCTA
>CAZUDU010000059.1:0-9110 GCA_964619455.1 uncultured Faecalibacterium sp. | reverse complement strand
CGGATGGAGGTGATGACCCCCCGCAGCAGATCCGTGCCCACATGGGGCTTCTGCTTCCATGCGATCTCTGCCGGTGCGCCATGCTCCAGAAACACCTCGGTGACAAAACCGCATAGCTCATCCCCGATGCGGGTGGTCAGCTTGCCGTCCGAGAAGGTGCCGGCACCGCCCTCGCCAAACTGGATGTTGGCATTCGGATCCAGCTCACCTGTAGCAGAAAAGTGCTCCACCGCCTTGACACGGTCTTCCAGCGCCGGACCACGTTCCAGCACGATGGGGCGGTACCCCTGCCGCGCCAGCAGCAGCGCCGCGAACAGACCCGCCGGGCCAAGCCCGCACACCACCGGGCGGTGCGCCAGCTTTCCGGTGCCCTGCTCCAGGACCAGCTCCTGCTTTTCGTGCAGAGAAGCATTCGCGGATGCGGCTGCAAAGCCTGCTTCACGCGCTGCGTTTTTCAGGCTGACTGCTACGGTATACACCAGCTTTGGCTGCCCGTGGCGCGCGTCCACCGACAGCTTTGCCACGCCAAGATGCGCGACCTCTGCGCGGGGGATGCGCGCTTCCCGCAGCGCCTTTTCAAATGCCTGCGGCTCTCCGGCGGAAAGCGGCAAACGGATGTTGCGAACCAGAATCATCTTATCTCGGTATCCTTTTTGTCTCAGTTGCTTTCGATCCGGCACTGCACCACATAGCTGCCCAGTGCAAAGATCTTTTCGTTGGAAGGCACATACAGCCGGCAGGCAATGTTCTGCTGGCCGGTCGCCACAGCAAAGTCCTCTGCGTCGATCTCAATGACCACCTGCTCCGGGGTCAGAGTCTCCAGCGTCCCCTTGGGGCCGCAGAGCTTGACGTTCATCAGCCGCTCGGTCTCCACCGTAAGCTGATAGGTGGACGGCAGGTTTACCACCTGCACACACTCTGCGGGCAGATTGATGGTCTTCGTTTCAAGGTTGGAGCAGTCGAAGCTGACCGTGATGGTCGAGAGGTTGTCCAGCAGATAGATGTCGCTGGGCAGCTCGATGGGCATCTCATAGACCTTATCCAGCGCAAAGGTAGAAAGGTCGATGGTGCCGATGGACAGCGCCGACAGCTGGTCGATACGGTCAGCCGGGCCTGCGACCTTGAGCTTTTTGCAGCTCAGTTCGTAGACCAGCACCGAATTGTCAAAGCCGCGCGGTGCATTGATGAAGTTGACCTTGACCGGCAGCGTTGCCATCTTGTAGACCTGCAAGGTCACATCCACACTGCGCTCCTCCAGCTCGGTATACTGGAAGTGGACCTCCCTGCCGCTTGCGGTATAAAAGCGCAGCGGCGTTTCCAGTGTCACCGAACCGGTCAGCTTGCCCGTATAGGTCGCCTCTGCCGTGCAGGAGGCGACCTTTTCCAGCTCTCCGCTGGGACCAGACAGGGTGACCGTCTCCTTGGAGACATCGGTACTGTACAGGATGTAGCCATCCTCAATGGTCAGGTAGTTCGTAGTGATGGTCACAGGGAGGGTCTTTTCCTCCACGACATCGAAGACCACGTTGACCGTGTTCTCGGTGCCTTCCATGGTCACGGTCACGCCGTTGAGCAGACCATTTGCCCCGCGCACCAGAAGGCGCAGGGTCTTTTCTCCGCTGTCCCGCACGCTGGACCAGTCCGGATAAACGACAAAGTCCGATGCAGTCAGCCCGCCGATGGTATAGCCGTCGCCGGAGAGTTTAAGATTGACCGTTTTTTCCTCTGCGGAAACGATGCTCAGCCCTCTGGAAGTATACGCGGCGGAATCATAGGTATAGTCCACCGGAACGTTATAGATCACGCTGGTGGTGCCGGGCTGCACGATGATGGTCACGACCATCCATGCGATCACTGCACCAAGGATGGACATCGCCAGCCGGATGCGGCGGTCATCCAGAATGCTCTTGCCGCGTTTTGCAGCCGCCTTGCGCTCCGACTCCTCTGGTCTTTTATTCATTGCTCTCGTCCTCCTTCTGGTTGACCCAGCGCAGCACCTTGCGGATGCGCTCCTTCCAGGTCGCCGTAGTGCTCTTTTCTGCGGCGGTCTCCTTGGGGATCATCTCATCCACAAGGCGGGTATACAGGGTCTGGCGGTCAAAATGGCGGATGAGAACACCGTTCTTCGCCATCGAGATGATGCCGGTCTCCTCACTGACCACGATAGCAATGGCATCCGAGTTCTCCGCAATGCCAAGGCAGGCGCGGTGGCGGGTGCCCATGTCCTTGCCGAGGTCAAGGTTATTGGAAAGCGGCAGCACACAGCCTGCCGCCTTGATGCGGCCGTTTTCAATGATCGCCGCACCATCGTGCAGCGGGGTCCCCTCGTAGAAGATGGTGCCCAGCACTTCCAGGTTGACCGCACTGTTCACCGGAGTGCCGGTGCGCACGATCTCCGAAAGGTTGGTGTGGCGTTCCAGCACGATCAGCGCACCGGTCTTGGTCTCCGAAAAACGCTCTGCCGCGTCACAGATAGCAATGATGGCATTGCGCCACGCGCCCTTCAGACTGGGGTCGTTGTAACGCCCCTTCATGCTGAAGAGCTTTGCCGCCCACTGGTCGGTCTGGCCCATGCGCTCCAGCGCACGGCGGATCTCCGGCTGGAACAGCACCACCAGCGTCAGCAAGCCGACCTGGAGCAGCGAGTTGAGCAGCCATGTCACGGTACGCATGCTGAGCATGTTGGCAAACAGGTAGATCGCCATCACCAGCAATGCGCCTTTTGCGAGCTGGCCTGCACGGGTGCGGTTGATGATGCCCAGCAGCTGATAGATCAGAAAGGCGATGATGATGATATCCAGCAGGTCCGAAATCTTAAAGGTCTGGAAATTGGCAATGACCGCATTCAGCGTCATGGATATTCACTCCTCTTATACAGCTTCGATCAGGGCAACGGCATGGGCAGCGATGCCCAGACCCTCGCCGGTAAATCCCAGATGTTCTTCGGTGGTCGCCTTGACACTGACCGCCTCCACCGGAAGCCCGAAGGCCGCCGCAAGATTTGTACGCATGGCCGGGATGTGCGGCGCCAGCTTCGGGCGCTGGCAGAGCACCGTTGCGTCAATGTTCCCGATCTTCCAGCCGTTCTCGTGCAGGATCTCGCCCACCCGCTGTGCCAGCTTGAGGCTGTCTGCCCCGGCATAGGCCGGATCATTATCCGGGAAATGCTTGCCGATATCTCCCAGTGCGGCTGCCCCCAGCACGGCATCCATGACTGCGTGGGTCAGCACATCGGCATCCGAATGCCCCAGCAGTCCTTTTTCAAAGGGGATCTCCACGCCGCCCATGATCAGCTTGCGCCCCTCTACCAGACGATGTACGTCATATCCATGCCCGATCCGCATTGGGTGTTCCTCCTCTTTTCTCTCAGCGGGCAGATCCTCCCGCGTTGTGATCTTCAGGTTTGCGTAATCGCCCTGCGTCAGCTGCACGCTGCGCCCGGTCAGCTCGAACAGGCTGCAATCGTCCGTGACAAGGCGGGCTTTTGCTTCATCCAGCTCAGCCAGTGCCGCAAGATATTCCGCGCGGTCAAAGCACTGCGGGGTCTGCACCGCATACAGGGTGCTGCGCTCCGGCGTGGTGTGCACGATGCACTCTGCCGGGACCGTCTTGCCGTCCCCGCACACCGCCTGCTTGATGGTGTCCTTGACCGGTACTGCCGGGGCAGCCGCACCGCAAGCGGCTGCCGCTTCCAGAGCCGCTTCGATCACAGCAGGGCTGACGAACGGGCGCGCCGCATCGTGGATCGCCACGAGCGGTTCCCGCGCTTGCAGAACACCGTTTTTTGCGCTCTCGGCACGGGTCGCACCGCCGGGCACAAGGCAGACCGGCTTGGCGCAGTCCTGCGCCTGCTGTGCTGCGAACTCGTGGTTTTTACCGACCACCAGAATGATCTCGCTCACCGCAGGGCACTGCTCGAACGCACGGATGCTGCGGTGCAGCACCGTCTCCCCGCCAAGGTCAAAACCGAGCTTATCGAAGCCCATCCGGGTGGATGATCCCGCCGCCACCAGCACCGCCGATACTCTTTTTTCCATGCGTTCCTCCCGTGCCGCTGCTCCGGCGCAGGCTTTGTGTGCCGTGCGCAGAGTATAATAATTCATCTTTTATTATAACGTATCCGCCCGCAAACTGCAACAGGAGATGCGGCGCAAAAATGCCCCCTGCGGCATCCATAGATACAGCAGGGGGCATAACAGAATTTATGCAGTTCTTATGCGAGGATAGGCTGGATGGCTGCGGCGAGGGCATCCTTCTGTGCCTGTGCCTCTGCCAGATCCTTGCCCAGCGTGGTGAAGTAGGTCTTGATCTTCGGCTCAGTGCCGGAAGGACGAACCACGACGGTAGCGCCGTTCTCCAGCGTGTAGATCAGGACGTTTGCTGCGGGCAGACCGGTCTCCTCAGGCTTCTTGTAGTCCACAGCCTTTGCGACCTTGATGCCGGCGATCTCGGTCAGCGGCTCGTCACGCAGCTTCTGCATGATGGAAGCCATCTTCTCCATGCCGGTCAGGCCGGGGAACTCGAAGCTGTCCACCTTGTTCAGGTAACGGCCGTACTCGGCGTAGATCTCTTCCAGACGCTGCTTGATGGAGGAGCCGATGCTGCGGTAGTAAGCAGCCATCTCGCAGATCAGCATGGAGCCGATGACTGCGTCCTTATCGCGAACATACGGGCCAGCCAGATAGCCGTAGCTCTCCTCGAAGCCGAAGATGAAACGATCCACCTCACCGGCAGCTTCCAGACCTGCGATCTGATCGCCGATCCACTTGAAGCCAGTCAGAACGTTGCGCATCTCCACGCCGTAGTGTGCAGCAACTGCGTCTGCCAGCGGGGTGGAAACGATGGACTTGACCGCCACGGGGTTTGCGGGCATGGTGCCCTTCTCGATGCGGCCTGCGCAGATGTAGTCCAGCAGCAGAACGCCCATCTCGTTGCCGGAGACCAGCTCATAGCTGCCGTCCGGGCACTTCATCGCGATGCCAACGCGGTCAGCATCGGGGTCGGTCGCCAGCATCAGATCAGCACCGGTCTCGGTCGCCAGATCCAGACCCAGCTTCAGAGCCTCGAAGATCTCAGGGTTGGGGTAGGAGCAGGTGGTGAAGTAGCCGTTGGGGTACTCCTGCTCAGGCACGATGGTGATATCGGTGATGCCCATATCGTTCAGGACATGGGTGACCGGAACCAGACCTGCACCGTTCAGCGGGCTGTAGACCAGCTTCAGGCCGGCAGTCTTGCACAGACCCGGGCGGACCTGACGAGCCTCGATCGCCTCGTACAGAGCCTTCTTGCAGTCGTCACCGACAAAGCGGATCAGACCCTGCTCCACGCCCTCAGCAAAGGAGATGTACTTTGCGCCGGTCAGAACATCGGTCTTCTGGATCTCATCGTAAACGATGGCTGCGGCGTCATCGGTCATCTGGCAGCCGTCCGGGCCGTAAGCCTTGTAGCCGTTGTACTTGGCGGGGTTGTGGGAAGCAGTGACCATGATGCCGGCGTTGCACTCGTAGTAACGGGTCGCAAAGCTCAGTGCGGGCACGGGCATCAGTGCATCATAGATGCGGACCTTGATGCCGTTGGCTGCCAGAACACCTGCAGCAGTCTTAGCGAAGATGTCGCTCTTGAGGCGGCTGTCGTAGCTGATGGCGACCGTCTGGCTGCCGCCCTGGGTCTTGACCCAGTTTGCCAGACCCTGCGTTGCCTGACGCACGACGCAAACGTTCATGCGGTTGGTACCAGCGCCCAGCACGCCGCGCAGACCCGCAGTGCCGAACTTCAGAGCGACCGCAAAGCGATCCTTGATCTCATCATCATTGTCCGCAATTTTTGCCAGCTCAGGCTTCAGATCCGCGTCATCCAGATCGGCAGCCATCCAGCGCTTATATTCTTCCAGATACATAATTGCACACCTTACCTTTATAATATTTTAGCAAAAAGTGTCCAGTTTGCTAACTCTACTTATAATATAAACTTTTGTTCAACCCCTGTCAACCGCGTATTATGCAACAAGTTTTCGGGCATAAAATCAGCAATACCCACAAAACCACCGCAAAATTCAACCAAATGTATGATTTCGTCTTTTTGTTTCGGTCACTTCATGCATTTTCTCTCCATCCGGCATTTCTTTCCCTGTATGCCGGTTGTCGGATTGACTTCCTTTCCAAGCTCCACTATAATATTTTTGAAAAAGAATGTCGTTGATCTCCGCACACAGCAAGGGAGGAAGCTTCATGTATTCGGTCACAAAAAGCTTTGGGTTGAACGGTCTGCGCGGCTTTGCCGTGGAGGTGGAAGCCGATGTTTCGGGCGGGCTGCCCGCCTTTTCCATTGTCGGGTTGCCCGACTCTGCGGTTCGGGAGTCTGCCGACCGCGTCCGCGCCGCGATCAAGAACCTGGGCTACAAGTTCCCGGACCGGCGCATCACCATCAATCTGGCTCCCGCCGATGTGCGCAAGACCGGGCCGGTCTACGACCTGCCGCTGCTGCTGGCGCTTCTTGCCGCTGCCGGGCAATTGGAGGATCCGCCCGCCGATGCTGCTTTTCTGGGCGAGCTTGCGCTGGACGGCAGCCTGCGTCCGGTCTCCGGCGTGCTGCCGATGGCGCTTGCCGCCGCCGAAAGCGGCATCCACTCCCTGTATGTGCCCGCCGAAAACGCTGCCGAGGCTGCCGAAGCCTGCGGCGATGCGATGACCGTCTACCCCGCCCGCACCGCGCGGGAGGTCGTGGACGCCCTGCGGGGCATCCGCCCGCTGTCCGCAGCCGTGGCAGCGCCCTTTGACCCGGCACAGGCGTGGGATCAGATCCCGGATTTTGCGGATGTCTGCGGGCAGTCTCTGGCGCGGCGGGCAATGGTCATTGCGGCGGCGGGCGGGCACAACGTGCTGCTCATCGGTGCACCCGGCACCGGCAAATCCATGCTGGCCAAGCGTCTGCCGGGCATTCTGCCGCCCTTTACGCGGGAGGAAGCGGTCGAGACCACCAAGATCTACTCCATTGCCGGGCAGCTCCCGCAGGGGCGCGGGCTGATCTCTGCCCGCCCTTTCCGCAGCCCGCACCACTCGGCAAGCTCGGTGGCACTGGCGGGCGGCGGCGCGTCCTTCCGCCCCGGCGAGTGCAGCCTTGCCAACTTTGGCGTGCTGTTTCTGGACGAGCTGCCCGAATTCTCACGCGAGAGCCTTGAGGTGCTGCGCCAGCCGTTGGAGGACGGACAGATCACGGTCAGCCGCGCGGCAGGCAGTGCCACCTACCCCAGCCATTTTCAGCTCGTTGCAGCGATGAATCCCTGCAAGTGCGGCTATTACGGGCACCCCACCCGTGCCTGCACCTGCTCCCCAAGCGCTGTGCGGCAGTATCGCAGCCGGGTCTCCGGCCCGCTGATGGACCGCATCGACCTGTGCGTAGAGATGGATCCCATCGCCTACGATGAGCTGCACACCGCTGCCCCCTCGGAAAGCAGTGCCGAGCTGCGCAAGCAGGTGCTTGCCGCACGCGGCGTACAGTCGGCACGCTATGCTTCCCCCGGCTTTGAAGGGGTACACTGCAACGCCCAGCTCACCGCCGGGCAGGTGCGGCGGGTCTGCCGGATGACCCCCGGTGCCGAGCAGCTTTTGCGGATGTCCTATGACACGCTGGGGCTTTCCGCCCGTGCACATGACCGCATCCTGCGGGTCGCACGCACGGTAGCAGACCTTGCCGGGAAGCGGCTGCTGGACGAAGAATCCCTGCTGGAAGCGCTGCAATACCGCGCACAGGAAAAAGTAGAGGCCTGAAGCAAAAAGGCGCTGTCCGCTTAAAAACGGACAGCGCCTTTTTTATGCAATGTTTTTTTCAGAACTTGCGCCAGGTGTCCGGCAGGAAGATCACCAGCATGGGGAAGATCTCCAAGCGGCCTGCCAGCATATCAAAGATCATCACGAGCTTTGCGCCGTTGGAGTAACAGCCAAAGTTCATCATGGGGCCGACCTGCGCAAGACCGGGACCAATGTTGTTCAAGGTCGCGGCAATGGCGGTAAAGTTGGTCACCATGTCAAAGCCATCCAGACTGATCAGCAGGATGGACGCCGCAAAGATGAAGATATATGCCGCCATGTACACATTGGTCGTGCGGATCGTCTCCTGGTTGATCAGCTTACCATCCATGCGGGCAGGTGCGACCACCTGCGGATGGAGCGCCTGTTTCAGCTCCTTGCCCAGCGTCTTGCCCAGAATGAGGAAGCGGCTCACCTTGATGCCGCCGCCCGTACTGCCTGCACACGCACCCACGAACATCAGGATGACCAGCACCTCTTTGGAGAGCACAGGCCACAGGTCAAAGTCGCAGCTCGAAAAACCGGTAGTCGTGATGATGGACCCGACCTGAAACGCCGCGTGACGGAGTGCTTCGCCCACATTGTTGTACAGGCTGTAAATATTCACAGTGATAATACCAATCGCCACGGCGATAATGGCAAAATAACCGCGCACCTCTTCGCTCGCCGCCGCACGGCGGAACTTGCGCAGAAGGATCAGAAAGTAAGCATTGAAGTTGACACCGAACAGGATCATGAAGATGGTCACGACCCACTGGATGTACGGCGAGTAGCTTGCAAAGCTGTCATTCTTGAAGCCGAAGCCACCGGTGCCCGCCGTACCAAATGCGGTGAGCAGTGCTTCAAACAGGGACATCCCGCCTGCCAGCAAAAAGCCCAGCTCGATCAACGTCAGCACGATGTAGATGCCGTACAGGATCTTGGCCGTGGACTGGACCTTAGGCACCAGCTTATCCACCTGCGGACCGGGGCTTTCCGCCTTCATCAGGTTGACATGGGAGCCTCCGGTCAGCGGCAGCAGCGAAAGCAGAAAGACCAGAACGCCCATGCCGCCGATCCAGTGGGTAAAGCTGCGCCACAGCAGGATGCCGTTGGGGCACGCTTCCACCTCCGGCAGGATGCTCGCACCGGTGGTGGTAAAGCCGGAGACCGTCTCAAACAGCGCATCCACCGGGTTCGGTGCGCAGCCGGTCAGCACAAAGGGCACTGCGCCCACCACACTGATCAAAATCCAGCACAACGCGGTGGCGGTAAAGCCCTCCCGCATATAGAACACCTTGCTGCGGGGCTTGATGCGGCTGAGCA
>CAZUDU010000058.1:3250-9368 GCA_964619455.1 uncultured Faecalibacterium sp. | reverse complement strand
TTTTTTATCCCTTATACAGCCCGAACAGCTTGAGCAGCTTCTGCCAGAAGGTCAGCACCACCGGCACCGGTTCCGGTGCGGCGGCAGGGGCAGGCGGCTCGATCGCCGCCGTCTGCAATGCGAACTGAAGCGACTGCACCGTTCCGTTTTCTTCCGAGAGGAAGCTCTGCGCCGCGCCGTCCGCCGTCAGGCTTTCCAGCAGCGCATTCATCTGCTCGCCCAGATCCAGATCCCCGGTGCTGGTGCGCAGCTCGCCGGTGCCTGCCGTCAGCTGGGCAGCGCCCGCCGCCAGCTGGCGCACACCGCTTTGCAGCTGTGCCACGCCATCGGTATAGGCACCAAGGCCATCGTCCAGTCTGGCGTACTCGGCGGCAAGGGCGTTGACCCCATCGGTCAGCAGCGCAAGGTCGCCCAGCATCCCGGTCAGCACCTGCGCGAGCTGATGCACGCCGGCATCAAACTCCGCATAGCCTGCGTTCAGCTCACTGCTGCCTGCATGCAGCTGGGCGATCCCGCCGTTCACCGTGTCCAGATAGGTCTGCATCGCATCGATGTTGGCACTGGAGCCGCGCAGCAGCAGGATAATGTTCTCCAACTGGGTGCGCAGGAAGCCGGGCAGAAATTTGACGACCTTTTGCAGCGCAGAGATCGCCTCCTCGTTGCCCGCACGCACCACATCCAGATCCAGCCCGTTCTCTTTCAGGATCGCCTTGTATGCGTCAAAGCTCACCTGCTGCTCCAGCTCTGCTGCGCCCGCATCCAGCCGGGCAAGCCCTTCCCGGATCTGCGCCGAGCCGTTCAGCAGCGCATCCAGTTCTTCGGTCGAGGACGCCACCCCGTTCAGCGCTGTCTGCATCTGTGCCAGCGCAGCGCGCACCTGTGCCGAGCCTCCGGTCAGGGCGGCAGAGTTTCCGTTCAGGGTGTCCAGCCCCTGCTGCACCTGCGCAATGCCGTCCGCCAGCGCGTTGGCGCCCTCGTCCAGCTGAACTGCACCGCCTTGCAGCCGTGCCATCAGGTCGGTCAGGTTCTCGCCGTCCAGCTCCAGATCCAGACTCAGCCGCACCCCGTTCAGCGAGATGGCAGGCATCGCAAAATCGGTCACATCCGCCGTGACCAGCAGGCGGCTCTCCTGCCCGGGAAAGAGGATGTAGGTCAGCTGCTTTTTGGTGCCGATATTTGCTATCGTCGCGCCTTCCGCACAGATGTTCTGTGCCACGGCAGTGTCCAGCGTCATGGTCACCTGCATGGCATAGCGGTCAAAAAAGTCCCCCGCACAGTCCGGGTTCTTCCGGATGGAAAGGCACAGCTCCAGCGCACCGGAGCGCCCGCCCAGCTCCTCCGGCCGGATGGGCTGCCCGTCCAGCGTATACTCCACCGAAATGTTCCACGGCAGCGCGGTGTCAGGGTCCATCGTGCCTTCATAATAAAGCGTGCCGTCCTCTGCGGCAGTCACCGTTACGGTGTCGCCCTGCCAGTTGATCGGGTCGGTGGTGGTCATGTTGCGCACCGCCGTGTACTGCCCGTGGTCGGTCACAGTCTGCCCCGCCGTCACAGCAAAGCTGCTCACCGCGTAGATGCCCGTTACCTCGCCGGAAGCGGTCAGGTTGGCGTAGATGACCTCTTCCTTGCCGGGCACCGCCGCCACAGCAGGCAGGATCGTACCCGCCATCAATGCGCCGGTCAGCGCAAGCGCCGCCGCGCGGCGCAGGAATGGATGCTTCATCTCAGGATACCTCCGTTTGCTTTGCGTCTTTTTTGAGGATGAACGGGTCTGCCAGATAGAGCAGCCCCGGCAGTGCCAGCAGCACGATGGCAAGCGATGCAAGACCGCCCACCCCCAGAAAGCTGCCCAGCTGCCCCAGAAGCTGGTTCGAGCTGATCGCCCCCATCAGGAAGCCCACGACCGCCAGCGCGCTGCCGGTCGTAATGACCGAGGGTGTGACCGTTGCGACTGTTGCCGTGATCGCCGCCTTGCGCCCGAGCGTCTGGCGGTATTCCTGATAGCGGTCCGCAAAGAGGATGGCGTAGTCCACTGTTGCGCCCAGCTGGATGGAGCTGATGATCAGGTAGGCAATATAGAACACCGGTGCGTCGGTGAAATACGGGATGGACAGGTTGATCCAGATCGCCGTCTCGATGCTCAGCACCAGAATGAGCGGCAGCAGCAGCTGGCGTTTCATCACCAGCAGGATCAGGAACACCGCACCGATGGCAAGCAGGTTCACCTTGACCATATCATCGGTGATGGTGTCCATCAGGTCGTAGGTGCTCACACCCTGCCCGGCAAGGTAGTATTCACCCGGGTAATATTCCTGTGCGGCCGCACGCACCTGCTCCACCAGCGCAAAGGTATCGCTGCCCTCGGTCGGCACGTTCACGGTCAGCACCATACGGGTGTACCCGCCGCCCACCAGCAGCGCCAGCGTCTCCTCATCCAGAAATTCCGGCGGGATCGGTGCACCCGCGTTGTCCACAAAGGAAAGGATCTCCACCACCTGCGGCAGCTCATGCAGCGCCGCCGAGAGCCGGCTCTGGGTGGCGGTGTCCCCCGCCGGGACCATCAGCACATAGGTATCGCTCTTGCCAAAGGTCTGCTCAATGGCGGCAGTATCCGCGCCAAGGCGGGTGTCCTCCCCGAACATATACGCCGCGCCATAGTAATAGGAGTTTGCGTTGGAGGCAAGGTAGCCGGGCACCATCACGACCGCCAGCACCAGCGCGGCGGGCAGCATGATGCGCACCACCAGCCGCCCAAAGCCTTCAAAGCCGGGCAGCAGCGGGCGGTGATGGGTCTTATCCATCCACCGGTACGCCGCCAGCGTCAGCGCGGGCATAAAGGTAAAGACCGTCACAAGGCTGAGCAGCACGCCCTTGGCCAGCGCAAGCCCCAGATCGGGGCCGATCAGAAACTGCATGAGCACCAGTGCCAGAAAGCCGATCACCGTGGTCAGACCGCTGGACAGGATCGACCCGGTGGAGCGGCACAGTGCGTCCACCATGCACTCCTCCGGGGTCTTTTCCGGGGTCTGCGCGCGGCACTCGGCAAAGCGGTGGATCAGGAACACCGAGTAATCCAGCGAGACGGCAAGCTGCAGAATGCTGCCCGCCGCGTTGGTCACAAAGGAGATGGTGCCAAAGAGCAGGTTCGTGCCGTTGTTGATCAGGATCGCCGCGCCCAGCCCCAGCAGGATGAGCACCGGCTCCGCCCACGAGTCCGTGGTCAGGATCAGGATGAACAGCACATACACCACCGCAATGGCGGCGATCTTTGCCACCTCGGTCACGGTGGAGTTGGTCGCCACCGCCGTGGAGACCGCCGTGCCCGCAAGCGCGTTCTCCTCCCCGATCAGCTCCCGGATGGCATCCACGGCTTGCAGACATTTGTCATCATCCACTGTCACGCTGAACAATGCACAGTCCTCTTTGTAATAGGTCTCCACAAGGCTCCGGCTCTGCATTTGCAGCGGGATGGTCAGATCCGCCGAGTCGTCCAGCCAGCTCACCTCCAGGACCCCGTCCACTGCGGCAAGCTTCGCCTTGTACTCCAGCGCCTGCGGCACGCTCACCCCGCGCACCATGACCCGGACGTTCGGGATGCCGCCCGCAAAGGAATCGCTCATCACCTCGATGGCGACTGTGGAGGGCGAAGTCGGCGGCAGATAATCGTTGATGTTGTAGTCCACCTGTACCTGTGTGGATGCCCACGCCGACAGCACCGCTGCCAGCGCAAACGCTGCCAGCACCCATTTGCGGCGGCGCACGATGGACTGATAAAATCGTTCCAGCATAGTGGAAGCTCCTTTCCCTCTGTGATCCACAGATTCTATAAATGTACCAGTGTTCCGCGCAGGATGCAAGAGGGGCGGTTGATTTTTTATTTTATTCCGTGGTTTTTCTATTTTTCACACCTTGACAATCCACGCCGCTTTTGTTATAATCCTTCCCGGTCATCGGAGGACCGTTTTCAACGTAATTGAAACGGATCGGATAAGATGCCGTGCAGACAGCGCCCCGCCGGAGGTCTTGTTGCCGTAGCAGCAAGGTGGAAAAGGCCGGGCGTTCGCCCACGGAGTTCTTGTCCGTTCCGTTTTTCTTTTTGTCATTTTTACAAGGAGTATTTATGAAAAAGCAACCCATCCAGCTTTCCGACCATTTCAGCTATTCCCGACTCGTCCGTTTTGTGCTGCCCTGCATCGGCACCATGCTGTTCACTTCCATCTACGGCATCGTGGACGGCCTGTGCGTGTCCAACTTTGTGGGCAAGACCGCCTTTGCCGCGGTCAACTTCATCATGCCGCTGCCCATGCTGCTGGGCTCGGTGGGCTTTATGCTGGGCACCGGCGGCAGCGCCATCGTGGGCATCACACTGGGCGAAGGCGATGAGAACAAGGCGAACCGCTACTTCACCCTGTTCGTGCTCGCGGCTGTGGCCGCCAGCAGTGTGCTGGCGGTGCTGGGTGTTCTCTTTTTGCGCCCGTCTGCCATCCTGATGGGTGCCGAGGGTGAGATGCTGGACTACGCCGTGCGCTACGGGCGCATCCTGATGATCTCGATGCCCACCTTTGCGCTGCAAAATATGTTCCAGAGCTTTTTCGTCACGGCGGAAAAGCCGAACCTCGGTTTCCTCGTTACCCTGGCAGCCGGCTTCACCAACATCGTGCTGGATCTCCTGTTCGTGGGCGCGTTCGGCTGGGGCGTAGAGGGTGCTGCCATTGCCACCTTTGCCAGCCAGATCGTGGGCGGCGTGATCCCGCTGCTGTACTTCCTCAACCAAAAGAATTCCAGCCGCCTGCACCTGTGCAAGACCCGCTTCCACGGCGGTGTGCTGAAAAACGCCTGCATCAACGGCTCCTCCGAGCTGATGACCAACCTCTCCTCCTCACTGGTGAACATCCTGTATAACTTTCAGCTCATGCGCTTTGTGGGCGAGGACGGCGTTTCTGCCTATGGTGTCATCATGTACGCCGCCTTCCTCTTTGTGGCGGTGTTCGTGGGCTATGCCGTCGGCAGTGCCCCGCTGGTCAGCTACCATTACGGCGCACGCAACCACGCCGAGCTGAACAACCTCTACACCAAGAGCCTCCGGCTCATTGCGATGGTCGCGGTGGTCA
Organism: uncultured Faecalibacterium sp.; assembly: GCA_964619455.1. Taxonomy (GTDB): domain Bacteria; phylum Bacillota; class Clostridia; order Oscillospirales; family Ruminococcaceae; genus Faecalibacterium. The sequence continues at coordinate 4,257 of CAZUDU010000058.1, read as the reverse complement.
TGACCGGCATTGCGATGCTGCTCATCCCGGCGGTCTCCCGCATCTTTGTCGGCTACGATGCCGACCTGCTGGCGCTGACCATCCGGGCGTTCCGCCTGTACGGGCTGAGCTTCCTGATCATGGGCTTCAACGTGTACGCGTCCTCCTTCTTCACCGCACTGGGCGACGGTGTGACCAGTGCCCTGATCTCCTTTTTGCGCACCCTGCTGTTCCAGCTTGCTGCCGTACTCATTCTGCCCGAGCTGCTGGGCATCGACGGCGTATGGCTCGCCATCACCGCCGCCGAAGGTCTGGCGCTGGTGGTCAGCGTGGTGATGTTCCGCACCAAGGACAAGGTGTTCCACTACCGCAAAGCCTGATTTTCTTCACGAGCGCCCCTGCTTTTTGCAAAACAGCGAAAAGCGGGGGCTTTTTTTGGTCATTCTGGCTCTGCCGCCGGGCAGTAAATCGTGTTAGAATAGGGCTGTCTGGATCCACCCATCATGAGGACTTTTTATGACCGTATTTTTGACCAGCAGCCCCAGCGGCTGCCCCTTTACGCCAACGGATGCCGCCCCGGCACTGGATGTGCGCAATCACTTTGTTGCAAACCTGCGGGCAGTCTGGCCGCAGCACCCCATCTCCGGTCTGGCGATCGCGTCCGACCCGTTCGACTACGCACAGACGGATGCGTTCTGCCGCAGTTTCCGCCAGAGCCTTGCTGACGCGCACCTGCCCCTGACCGAACTCATCCCCTGCGATGCACGCAATCAGGAGGAGATCGCTTCGCTGCTGTCCCGCAGCGGCTTTGTTGTGCTGTGCGGCGGGCATGTTCCCACCCAGAACCATTTCTTTGCGCATCTGGGTCTGCCCGCACTGATGCAGAGCTACCACGGCATCGTGCTGGGCATCAGCGCCGGTTCCATGAACGCTGCACGGCTGGTCTATGCCGCACCGGAAGAGCCGGGCGAAGCCGCCGACCCGCATTTCTGCCGCTGGCTGCCGGGGCTTGGGCTGACCGAGACCCG
>CAZUDU010000058.1:0-3150 GCA_964619455.1 uncultured Faecalibacterium sp. | reverse complement strand
CCGCCGACCCGCATTTCTGCCGCTGGCTGCCGGGGCTTGGGCTGACCGAGACCCGTCTGTTGCCCCACTACCAGTTCATCCAGGATACCCTGCTGGACGGGCAGCGCATGGAGGATATCGCCCTTGCGGACAGCCACAGGCATCCTTTCCTTGCCTTGCCGGACGGCTCCTACCTGATGTGCGCGGACGGTCACGAGACCCTCTACGGCAAAGCATGGTATTTCACCAACGGCACCGCCGAGGAGATCAACGAGGACGAGGATGTTCTGCCGCTGCGGTAACTATGCTTCGATGCAAAAAGAGCACGCATTTCTGCGTGCTCTTTTTTGGTTTAGTCCTGCTTTAATTTGACGAACGGCGCAATGGCGTTGGCATCGCCGTGGCGCACGATGGAATAGGTAATGTCGCAGTAGGGCTGGATGGCGGTGCTCTTTTCCACGGTGGAGATGAGCAGCACCTGCAATTGCAGACGGCGGAACAGCTCCATCATGGGGCGGATGCGGTCGCTGGTCATCTTGCTGAAGGCCTCGTCCAGCAGCACCAGACGGACGCTGTTCTCGCTCTTTTGATAGATCTGGAGCAGCGAGGCACAGATCGCCACATAGAAGGGCGCCTGATTCTCGCCGCCGGAGGAATCCCGGCTGACGCGGGACAGGTATGCCTGCTGCCCGGTGACACGGTTGGTGACCTTGATATCATAGTCCAGATAGGTACGGTAATCCACATAATCCGACAGGGTAACGCCCTCGGCACGGCGGCCCTCCTGCCGGGCGCGGGTGTTCTCGTCCACATCTGCCATGATCTTTTCCATCAGCTCGTCCACCTGACGCTCGTAGGCGGGGTCAGCGGTGGCGGCGAGGTTGTCCAGACTGTCGCCCTCGGTCATCTGCTGGTTGCCCTTGTCCACGATGACCTGATAGAAGGCGGCAAGCTGCGGGTCACGGCTGGGTTCCAGCTCAAAGCGGTAGATCTCTTCGCCGTAGGTGAGCTGTTCCATCACCTTGTTCAGCTCCCGGAACTGGCGGCGTGCGTTGAAGATATCGTCCTTCATGCGGAACAGGATATCCTTGCGGAAACGATCCTTGCAGTCCCGCTGTGCCTGTTCCAGACGGGCGGCGTAGCGCTCCAGATCGATGCGCACAAGGCTCTCGTACTGGGCGCGGTACTGCTCCAGCCCGGCAAGACCCAGCGGATAGTCGCAGACATAGCGCTCGTTGTAGGCTTTCTGGGCAGGCTCCAGCGTGCCGGAGAGGTAAAGTGCCAGCGCATCGTCCAGCTTTGCCTGTGCCTTTTCCGCAGTCTGTGCGGCTGCACGGGGCGTTTTGTCTGCCCCGGTCAGCGTCTGCACCCGGGTGCGTGCCAGCGGCTCCAGCAGCGGATACCCTGCAAAGAAGCGCTCGGCGGCGGCGCGGCTGTTCTGGGCAGTCTCGCCCGCCTTTGCCTGCTCTGCCTCGCAGGAAGCCAGCTGCTTTTCGCACACGCGCAGATCGCCGCCAGCCCGCTCGACAGCGGTGCGGGCAGCTTCCCACGCGGCTTCGCGGGCTTCCTCCTCCCGGTACAGCTCCTGCAGCATGGGGTTCTCTTTTGCTTCGGCAAGGGTCTTTTCCTGCTCGGAGAGCGCAGTCTGTGCCGCGGCAAGGGCGGCGCGGGCATCCCACAAGCCCGCCAGCTCGTCCAGACTGCTGCCCCGCAGCAGGCTCTGATGCTGGTGGTATGCAGCTTTGAGGTTCTGCTCGGTCTGTGCGGCAGCCTTGACCTCCTCACTCAGCGCGGCAAGCTGCTGTGCGAGGGCATCGGCGCGGCTGCGGCGTGCTTCCATGCCGATGTAGCGCTGCGGGGTGCGCAGACGCTCCAGCCGGAAGGGGTGGTGGCGCAGCAGATCCCGCGTTGCGCTGTCCGGGTAATGCTCCAGCGTATCGGGAGTCTCGCAGCAGACGATGCGCCGCAGGATGGTATCGGCGTACTGCGCCGCAAGCGGGTTCTCGCTGGTCACCTGCGCGGCAAGGCTGTCTGCCGGGGCAGCATCCGCGCGCCGGCTCGCCTTGCGGATGCCCGGGGTGTCCAGCAGGCTGATGGGCCCCACCTTCTCTTTCAGCGCCACGAACGCGCTCTTAGCGGCTTCGTAATGGGCGGGCGGTACAAGGATGTCGAACCGGCGGTCACCCAGACAGGCTTCCACGCAGTCCTGCCAGCTCTCGTCCTCCACGCTCAGCAGCTCACAGAAGATCTTTGCGTCCGGCTGCATGCCGCGGCTTTTCAGCTCGGCGTTCACGGCGTCCCGCACACGGGTGGCGGCATCGCCATGGGGGTAGACCCACTTGCCGCCGGACACTGCGTCCAGCTCGGCGCGGCGCTGAGTCTGCTCCTTTTGCAGGGCAGCGGTGTTCTGGCGCGCCGCAAGATAGGCTTCTTCCAGCGGTTTCTCCTGCGCGGCGAGCCAGCCGGTAAGCGCGGGCAGCGTTTCTGCCGTGACCGCCGCCGTGTTGGCCGCAGGAGCATCCGTAAAGCCGCTGCGCCGCAAGATGGCAAGCAACGTGTCCGCGTGCTCGGCGGCCGCTTCGGTCTTGGCGGCGGCACGCTGTGCTTGCTGCAATGCGTTCCGGCGGCGGGTCAGTTCCTCGGTCATGGCATCCAGCGCACGCCCCTCGCCGCTGGCAGATGCCGCACCGTGCGCGGACAGATACGCCCGGCGGGCTTCGGCTTCGGCTGCCTTTGCCTCTGCATAGCGGGCGGTGAGCTGCTCTTTCTGGCGCTGACCGGCAGCCAGATGCTCCTGCCAGCCGCTCTGCTCGGCTTCATCTGCCGCCGCGCGGGCAAGCAGTGCTGCGCCCCGGTTGACCAGTGCCTGTGTCTGCTTTTCTGCCGCTTCCCGCCCGAAGGAGACGATCTCATCCAGCGCATTTGCGCGGGTCTGTGCTTCAGCCAAAACGGCATGCAGGTTTTCCAGCTCCAGACGGTCGCCTTGCAGCGCTTCCAGATCCAGCTCCGGCTGGGGCAGGATATACTGGTACAAGAACTCCCGGAAGTTCGGGATCTCGTCCATACTGGTGCCCATCTGGAACACTTCGTTGAACTTTTTGCCCAGCGGACTGGACGCCCGCCCGATGCCCAGCGCACGGCAGATGCGGTCACGCGCTTCGCTGGGGCTGC
>CAZUDU010000057.1:0-9424 GCA_964619455.1 uncultured Faecalibacterium sp. | reverse complement strand
GTGTCCGGCGTGCAGAAGATCCTGCATTGCAGCCCGGAAAGCGCCGCCATTGAGACGGCAAAGGGCACATTGAACCTTTCCGGTGCGCAGATCAGCGTGGAAACGCTGGATCTGGAGACCGGTCAGGCAAAGCTGAGCGGGCGGTTCGATGCGCTGGAATACACCCAGAACCATACGCCGGGCGGCTTTCTGCACCGGCTGCTGCGCTGATGATCCCGGTCTTGCAGCCCGGTGCGCTGGGGCAGGAGCTGGCAGACTGTGCAGCGCTGGGCGCTGTGATCGGTGCGGTGCGTGCGGTGTTCCCGGTGCGGGGACGTGCGGCGTTTGTGCCGGACTTTCTGGCGGTGGGGGCGGCCTTGTTTGCGGCGCAGAGCTATGCGGCGGGGCAGAGCAGTGCGGGTGTGCTGCGTTGGTATATGCTTGCGGCGGCGTTCGCGGCCGCAGCGGCTGCAGCACAGCTTCTGGGCGTTCCGCTGCGTGCGGCGGGGCGTTCCGTGACGGCTGCCGGGCGCAGTATCCGGCATTTTCTGCCCACGAAACCAAAGAGGATCCCCGCAAAGCAGCGCAAGGGGAACAAAACGCGCCGCAGCGAAAAAAGAAACGAAGAAAAATCAAAAAAGAGCTTGCCAAAGCAGCAGCTTGTGTTGTATAATTCAAACGTATCGAAGTAAGAGGGGCGTAGTGCGCCCAAAAACAGCATGGGAGCATGGAACAATGGCAGAACAGGTGCGTAGAAAGAAAAAGAAAAAAAGCGTCCTGCATCTGCCGCTGAGTCTGTTTTTTGTGCTCCTTTTGATGAGTATGCTGGCAGCGTATATCTCCAATCAGGTCACGATCAGTTCCAAGCGAGCCGAGCTGGAAACGCTTCAGGAGCAGATCGCGCAGCAGCAGGATCAGAACGAGGAGATGCAGCGGATCCTGAGCGGAGATTCGGACCAGATCATGGAATGGGTCGCGCGGGACTCTTACAATTATGCCGCGCCGAATGAGCGCATCTTTATCGATGTGACTGGCAATTAAAGAAAACAAGGAGTATTGAGCTTTGGCAATTGAGGTTGGGAACGTATTTGAGGGTCGTGTTACCGGCGTAAAGCCGTTTGGTGCATTCGTGGCGCTGCCGGAAGGCCGTGTCGGAATGGTCCATATTTCGGAGGTGTCGAACGAGTTCGTGCAGGACATCGCAACGGTTCTGCACGATGGGGATATCGTAAAGGTTCAGGTCATCAACATTGCACCGGACGGCAAGATCGCGCTGTCCATCAAGCGTCTGCTGCCGCCGCCTCCGCGCCCTGCGCGTGGCGATCGCGGCCCCGCTGGCCCCCGTCCGGGCGCACCGCGGGACGGCGGCCGCTTCGGCGGCAATCGCGGCGGGCAGCGCCCCCCGCGTGAGGGCGGCCGTGGCCCCGCACGGGATGCAGCTCCCCGCGTCTGGCAGCCCAAGGCTCCTGTTCGCTCGGACAACATGAGCTTTGAGGACATGATGAGCCGTTTCAAGAGCCAGAGCGAGGAGAAGATGGCGGATCTGGATCATGAGACGAACAACCGCCGTGGCGGCGGTTACGCACCTCGCAGCCGTCGTGGCCGCTGAGCGCGGTAAGCGAAGAAACGCAGCAGACCTGTCCCCTCTGGTCGGACAGGTCTGTTTTTTCGGGAACAAAAAAGAAAGGAATCTACCATGCCCGCAAAATTTGAACTGATCGCACCCTGCTTCTTTGGCTGCGAGTCCACCGCAAAATTTGAGCTGACCCGCATTGGCGCAGAGAACATCCGTGTGGATGACGGCCGCCTGACCTTTGAGGGCGGTGCAGAGATGATCGCAGCGGCAAACCTCAACCTGCGCACGGTCGAGCGCGTGATGCTGCTGTTGGCGAGCTACAAGGCGACCACCTTCGACGAGCTGTTCGATGGTGTGTTCAACATCGCGTGGGAAGAGCTGCTGCCTGCGGACGCGGCGTTCCCGGTCACGGGTTCTTCGCTGAACAGCCAGCTCTCCTCGGTGCCTGCCTGCCAGAGCATCATCAAAAAGGCTGTGGTCAAGCGCCTGATGAAGTATCACCGCACCACCATCCTGCCGGAGAGCGGCACCGAATACAAGATCCGCTTCATGCTGCGCAAGGATCACTGCGAGATCATGCTGGACACCACCGGCGATCCGCTGCACAAGCGCGGTTACCGCCGCAACTCGATGGAAGCACCCATCCGCGAGACTCTTGCTGCGACCATTGCCGATCTGGGCCGTGTCCGCCGCGACAGTCTGGTGGAAGACCCCTTCTGCGGCAGCGGCACCCTGCTGATCGAGGCCGCACAGAAGGCGATGAACATTGCGCCGGGCCTCAAGCGCCGTTTTGCTGCCGAGCGTTACAGCTTTGTGCCGGCCGCCATCTGGGCAGAGCAGCGCCAGAAGGCATTGGCAGAGTCCAAGCTGGATGTCGGCTTTGAGGCATTCGGTTACGACATCGACCCTGCAGCGGTCGCACTGGCCAATGCCAACGCAAAGCTTGCCGGTGTGGACAAGCGCTGCCACTTTGAAGTGGCGGATGTGGCGACCTTTGCCGCAAAGCAGGAGGCGATCGTGCTGACCAACCCCCCGTATGGTGAGCGTATGAGCACCATCGAGGGTGCTGCAAAGCTGGCACGCACTCTGGGCCAGCAGATGGAGGCGCACCCCTGTGCAGGTGTTTATGCGATCACCGCTGATATGGATTTTGAGGCGCACTATGGCAAGCGTGCATCCAAGCGCCGCAAGATGTACAACGGCATGATCCCCTGCCAGCTGTATATGTATTACAGCACCCCCAAGTTTGAGCACACCGCAAAGCCGATGCCCAAGACCGGCTTTGACGGCAAGCGTGTCACGCCGAACCCCAAGCGCTTTGAAAAGAAATAAGCGATCCGCTCCAATGGGTCGCACAGGGCGTGTCCTTTTTGCACAACGGCTGCAAAAGGGGCACGCCCTTTTTGTGTGCAGCGGGAAAATCCGGAACAAATCAAACATACAGGGAACGATGGAAAAGTACGATTATGCCGGATTTTTTGGGAGAAGGAGAAAATCTGAATTTGGAAAAAGAACGACAAATTCCGATTCTTTTTGCATCCAACAGTTGCACACGGGCCGCAAAAGGTTTATACTAGCCTTATTACCGCAGCACCGGGTGCTGCTGAAAGAGAAGGTGCCCCTTATGATGGGACGGATGCGGCCGTACTTACCGGAACTTACCATTCGGGATTACAATACTTACCAGAGATATCGTCGCGGCGTAACGCGCCAGCTTTATACCTCATATGGGCTGTATTCCTGCCATCTGCTGCGGGACACCGGCGTTTTGTTTGCGATCCTGGCGGATGGTCTTGCCGGGCGCCCGGCGACCTGCCGCCGCTACCGTGTGCCGGGCACACTGGTCTGGCGCAAGATGATGTGCCAGACGCAAGGCATCCGGCTGGCTGCACAGGTGGAGATCATGCTCGGCTGGCACAGCCTTCAGGATCGAAAATACAGTGAGCTTCCGTTGCGTAAGCGGCTGCATCGCGCGCTCGACAGACTGCTTTTGCGCCGCGCGTATGAGCGTGCGCGGACGGAAAACCCTGCCCTGGAGCGTCTGTTCGGGCAGGAGCGTGAGCACGCAGTGGTGCAGATGAACCTGAGCGCCCGGAATTATATGCTGGCATCTGAGCCGATGAGCAACATTTATGGGGCACTTTATGCGGTCCTTGCAACGGATGATCCCAACCAGCGCAAGAGTATGCGGTATATTGGAAGTAGTATCGGACGCATTTTCTACTTAATGGATAAGGCACAGCGCTTTGAACAGGATAAGCGCTCCGGTCGGTATAATGTATTTGTGGTCAATGATCTGGCAGGGCAGAGCGCGGCGCTGGAAAATGCGCGGCGGCAGGCTCTGGCAACAGCGAATGATCTGGTAAGGGTCTATCAGCTGCTGGATATCAAGCTCTATCGTTCACTGCTGGATAACATTATGATGCTTGGTCTGCGCCATGCGGTGGATCCGCTGGAAGCGGATGCAGAGCAGGAAAACTGGGAGATTCCATGAAACAACACAAAAAGAGCTGGGCGATGGCCTACTGCGGCATGGTGTCGGCGCTGTGCGTGGCACTGATGCTTCTGGGGACGATCATCCCCATTGCGATGTTCATTGCTCCGGCGGTCGCGGGATTTCTGATCGCAACCGTCTGTGTGGAATGCGGCAGAGAAATGGCGTGGACCGCGTATGCAGCGGTCAGCCTGCTGGGCATTTTGTTCGTACCGGATAAGGAGATCGCGCTGATCTTCACGGTGCTGCTGGGCTATTATCCGCTGGTCAAGCCGTGGTTCGACCGCATCCGTCCGGCCTTGCTGCAGACGTTGAGCAAGCTGGTGCTCTGCAATGGCTCGGTCCTGCTGATGTACGGGTTGATCTTTCTGCTTATCCCGGCAGGCGAGGTCGCGCAGGAGCTGCGAGCAACGGCAATGACGCTCACCCTGGCAACACTGCTGATCGGCAATATGGCATTCGTGCTCTATGATCGTGCGCTGCGCAATATGCTTTTGCTCTACCGTCTCCGCTGGCAGCCGAAGCTGCACAAGATGCTGGGCAGAAATTGAATACGGACAGTATTGAAATAGGGAATGTGTACGATTTGCTGACGCAAAGTGCCGGGCCACACGGGTGAAAGCCGTGAGGGTGACGAGGCGAGGAATCATCGAAAGACCCGGCGGATGTCTCTCCGGCTGAGGGCTGGACCAGCCGCAGAGAGGGGCAAAAAACGGCAGCAATACCGCAGCAGATCCTCTCAAAGAAAGCCATACAAGTACATAAACTGGAACAGAAGCTGACCGGAGCACTGTGCATTTTGGCGCGGGACGGTCGGTACGGAGGTGTTTGTGTATGTGTGGCATCGTGGGATATGTTGGCAGACGGGAAGCACAGCAGGTGCTGTTGGATGGCTTGGAAAAGCTGGAGTACCGCGGATATGATTCTGCCGGGCTGGCCGTTGCCGGGCAGGGCGGTATCCGGATCGTAAAAAGCAAGGGAAGGCTTGCGCAGCTGCGGGCAAAGCTCGCTGCGCAGCCGCAGGTGCCGGGACACTGCGGCATTGGACACACCCGCTGGGCAACGCATGGCGAGCCGAGCGATTGCAACAGCCACCCGCATTCGACCCCGCAGGTCAGCATCGTACACAACGGCATCATTGAAAACTATGCGGCTCTCAAGCAGCGTCTGGAAACGCAAGGCGATCTCTTTGAAAGTGAAACGGATACCGAGGTGCTGGTCAAGCTGATCGATCGCTGCTATGAGGGAGACCCGCTGCGGGCACTGCAGCAGGCGTTGGCAAAGGTGCGCGGGAGCTATGCACTGGCGGTGCTGTTCCGGGATCACCCGGACCGCATCTTTGCGGTTCGGCGGGAAAGCCCGCTGATCGTGGGGCTGGGCGAGGGCGAAAACTTTGTTGCATCGGATATCCCGGCGCTGCTGCGCTATACCAGAAGGTACCTTGTGCTGGAAGAAGGCGACCTTGCCGTTTGCACTGCGGACAGGATACAGGTCTATGATGAGTTCGGGGAACCGGCAGAGCGCAAGACTCTGACTGCCGACTGGGATCAGGAAGCGGCGGAGAAGGGCGGCTATCCGCACTTCATGCTCAAGGAGATCTATGAGCAGCCGGCCGCGATCGCCGCAGCGCTGCACCCGCGCATTGAGGACGGGATGCCTGCATTGGGCGTTCCGGGGCTTTCTGACGCGTTTTTGTGTGGGATCGAGACCGTTCATCTGGTTGGCTGCGGAACGGCAATGCACGCGGGGATGGTCGGCAAAGCGGCGATCGAGACGCTGGCGCGTGTACCTGCTCAGGTGGAGATCGCCAGCGAGTTCCGTTACCGTGATCCGATCCTGAAGCCAAAGGATCTTGTGGTCATCATCAGCCAGTCCGGCGAGACAAGCGATACCCTTGCCGCTCTCCGGCTGGCAAAGAGCCGGGGCGTTCCGGTGCTTGCCATCGTCAATGTGGTGGGCAGTTCTATTGCGCGGGAGGCGGACTGGGTCCTGTATACCTATGCCGGGCCGGAGATCGCGGTAGCATCCACGAAGGCGTATACGGTGCAGCTGTGTGTGCTGTATCTGCTGGCACTGCGCCTTGCCTATGCGCGCGGGGCTCGGAGCGAAGCAGAGATCCGGCGGCTGACGGCACAGCTTCTGCACGCGCCGGAGCTTGTGCAGAGACGGCTTGCAGACTGTGAGCAGATCAAATACCTTGCCAGCCGCTTTCTCAACGTCCAGAACTGTTTTTTCATCGGGCGTGGGTTTGACTACGCCCTCTCGCTGGAAGGCAGCCTGAAGCTGAAAGAGATCAGTTATGTGCATTCGGATGCTTATGCAGCAGGGGAGCTGAAACACGGAACCATCAGTCTGGTCACAGAGGGGGTGCCCGTCCTTGCACTGGCGACCCAGAAACAGGTGTGTGAGAAGACCCTCTCCAACGCAAAGGAGACCCGCAGCCGGGGGGCACGGGTGCTGCTCTTTACGACGCAGGATGCACCTGTGCCGGATGATGCGGCGGAATCCGTCATCCGGCTGGAAGAGTACGAGGAGCTGTTCATGCCGCTGCAGCTGATCGTTCCCCTGCAGCTGTTTGCGTACTATATGGCGGTCCTGCGTGGGTGTGATGTGGATAGACCCCGTAACCTTGCCAAGAGCGTGACCGTAGAATAAAATAAGAAAAGAGCGTTCCGGAGTAGACCAAAACGGTTCTCTGGAACGCTCTTTTTAATGTTCTTACAGAAAAATTACCAGAACCAGTAACGCTTCTTCACCGCGATATATGCGGCTGCGATGAGCACAACAACGATACCGCCTGCAATGAAGAAGGTGAGATCGATGTTTGCGAAACGCAGATTCTGATTGGTCAGCAGATAACGTCCTGCGGTATCAGCCGTTACCACACCATCCTGATAGCTGTTCAGATACTGCCATTTGCCGGAGGTGGGGTTGTACAGATACAGGCGGGAATAGGTGCTGACATCCAGCTCGACCTGAACGGTGCAGGGCAGGGAGCGGACATTATCCAGCACGAACTCAACACCGTGCTCTGTCTCGGTGAAGATGAGCTTGGTGTCCAGCTCGCTGGTGGTGCTCTTGATGCCGCTGCCGGGGATCTTCAGGATGTAGCCGTCACCGACCACGCAGAGAGTCTTGCCGGTCGTGCGCAGGGAGTTGAGCACCTCGCTGGTGACCAGCGGGACCTCTTCCTGTGCAAAGACGATCTCGTTTTCGGCGCTGTCCTGGATCGCCTGCACGACAGGATCCAGCGGAATGAGGTCCTCGCCCGGTGCAGTGCTGCCGGAACCGGCTTCCTCCTCAGAGGAAGAGGCCGAGTGGTTCACGATGACCGTGACCAGAGCGGAAGCCTTGCCGTTGGAAACCGTGATATAGGTAGAACCGGTGCCCACGGCGGTGATCACACCGGTGGGGCTGACCGTGGCAATGCTGCTGTTATTGGACTTGAAGGTAAAGGACTGTGAAGCAGTGGACGGGCTTGCCGTGGCCGTAATGGTACGGGTCGCGCCGGGCTTGAGCACTACATAGGAGGTGTTCGGCGTTACGACCTGACCGCTGTTTGCGCTGGAGGAGGCCGGGCTCTGGATGACCGTGATCTTGGTGGAAGCAGTCACAGAGCCGCAGGTGGCCGTGATGGTGGCGGTGCCGGGAGCAACGCCGGTGACGCGGCCGAAGTTGTTGACAGTCGCGACCTTCTCATTGGAAGAGGTCAGGGTAACGGTCGCATAGCTGGCAGCAGAGGTGGGCAGCACCTGAAGCGATGCCGAGACAGAGTCGCCAACATAGATGGTGTTGGAAGAGAGCGCCAGATCCATCGCGGTAACGATCATGGTAGAGTCCATGGAGACAGCGATGGTGTAGGCGCAGAGCTGATTGCCTGCTGCTGCGGTGACCGTTGCCGTGCCAACGCCAACGGCCTGGACGATACCGGAGCCGGTAACGGTCAGAACGTTGGTATCATCCGAGAGAAAAACTACGGTGTCAGTCGTATAGGACGGACGAACGACCGGCGACAGCTGCTGAGAGCTGCCCAGAAGCATGTTGGAAGAATAGTTTCCGGTCTCGATGCTTTCCGCGGGGAAATCCTGATTCCAGGGAAGAGTGATGCCGTTGTCCTCTTCGATCAGCGGGCTGGCGGCGGAGACCGGCATCAGGATGCAGCACGCTGTCAAACAGAACAGGACCGCATTCCGCGCCAGTTTCTTTGCGATTGATTTCATGTTTGTTGTACCTCATCGGGGTGTTTTGAAAGAACGGGCAGGTCTAGCGGGCGGATCAGCGGAACAGAACGCCCAGTGCCTCCATTGCATACTCAAAGTAGGTGACCTGATCGTACTCTACGCGCGCCGTTACGCTCATACCGTTGGAAAGATCGACCTTATCACCGCTCCGGCTGACCACATAAGTGGTGTCGGGCTTGATGGTCATCTTGTAGTAAGAACCGTTGGTGCTTGCGGTAACGTCGCTGTCGATGGAGGTCACAGTGCCGGTCAGGGTGCCGTAGGAGTACTCCGAAAGACCTGTGATCGCGATCTTGCAGGGATCACCGACATGAAGGAGCGGGCGGTCGTTGACCGTGACATAGGCGATGATCTCCAGATCATCGTTTTCGCTTGCAACGGTTGCCAGCGGAGAGCCTGCGCTCAGGACCATGCCCTCTTTGTAGGGGCTGTCCATGTGGATGACGCCGGAGGTGGGCGCATAGAGATAATAATCGTTTGCGCCGGTGTTCAGAGAATCAAGCTGTGCACGCAGGTTGTCCACATTGATCTGCGCATTGGTGATGCTTTGGGAGATGCTCTGCATGGTGGAGTAGTACAATGCTTCGATCTCGCTCTGGCTCTGCTCCATCATGGTGTTGATCTGCGCATCGGAATAGCCAGCGGCCTGATAGACGGACGCATCAAAGGTCTTTTGTGCGACCTGACTTTTGTAGGTCTTGTACTGGTAGTAGTAGGGCTGATCCTCTGCGCTGGTCTCGTCAAAATAGTTGGTGTCGTCCTGCACGCTGCGCAGGAGCTTGTTGTACTGATCCAGCTGAGTCTGGTAGATGGCCAGCTGGCTCTCCAGATTATCCTGCTGCATATTCAGGTCGGTGCTCTTGATGCGGGCGACCAGATCGCCTTCGTTCACATAGCTGCCCTCCGAGATGTACAGCTCGGTAATGGAGCCGGAGTAGCTGGACATGATGTAGGTCTTATTGCTTGCCTGCACGGTGCCGGCGTTCTGGCTGACGTAGATCCGGTTGGTCTGGGTGCTCCAGATGACCAGAAAGATCATGAACAGCCCGGTCAGGATCACAAAAGCATAGCCGTAGGGCGGCAGCTTTTTTTCCATCATGATCCGGCGATCCTGCAGATCCGAAAGGTTTTGGA
>CAZUDU010000056.1:7081-9811 GCA_964619455.1 uncultured Faecalibacterium sp. | reverse complement strand
CATCATTCGGGAGGTCTCTCACTTCCAACTGATTCCAGTATACTCGTTTTCTGCTGAACAAGCAAGAAAAATGGATGGAGAAAAGCCGTTTTCGCTGATGAATACAACACTTCCTCCGCAGCACTCAGATCCATCGGGTTCCTGCTTTGATCAGAATTTGCAAATCTCAACACCCAGCATGTTGCCCAGCTTTTCCAGCTCATTGGCAACTGCGCCGTAAACTACCACAAAGTGAGGTTCCCAGCCGCCCTTGACCGAGCCGTACACAACGTCCTTTGCGCTGGCAGCGGTCTTGACTACCACCGAGGTACCGTTGAACTGCTTGGGCTTGTCCAGTGCAGCGCCCTCTGCGATGAAGAAGCGGAAGCTGCCGTCCGGCTTGCGGCCGATGCGGAAGATCGTCACCTGCTCGCAGGCATCGCAGCCAAAGTCCATGACAGGGCCAAGCTTGCGGTTGGGGTGTAGACCGACCTGTGCACCGGTATCCTTGCGTGCCAGATCGCAGGCTGCCATGCCGCAGTGCCAGAAGGTCACCGTGCCTTCCCCCTCGTTCATCGAAACGGGGTCGCCAAAGAAGGTGGAACGGCCGGTCAGCTGGCTTCCCACATACATGGACAGTGCGCCGTAAGCGTCTGCTTCGCAGCTGGCGCAGATGCCGTTCTTGTTCAGCAGAGAGAGCACGCCGCAGACGGGGGTGCCGAACTCGGTAAAGAAGTCCGGCCAGCAGCGGGAGGACAGTGCGCCGATGCCGTTCTCTGCCACATAGCTCTTGTATGCCTTGTACAGGCGGGCAGCGTTGACGGTGTTCTCTTCCGGGATGGCATCCAGACCCACGATGATCTCGTTCTGCTCTGCCAGCTCCTCGGTCAGGTCTGCGAGGGTGTAGCCCTTAGCGCGGTCGATCAGCTGGCGCGCCTCGATGGAATCCAGCGTGGTGCCAAAGGTGTGCATCATCTCGGCATCCAGTGCGCGGCCAAAGCCGAAGCCCTGCGGGGTGTGGCCGATGGAGACCATCTTCAGCTCACGCAGGTCATGCTTGACCTTTGCCGCACGGATGGCAGCGCCCACTTCACGAACGACCTCATCCTCACCGGGGGCACCAAAGATGTACTCGAACTTGCCCTCGCCGCGGAATGCGGTGATGGCGTTGCCTGCCGAGTAAGCACCGGTCAGGCTATTCAGGCGCAGGCGGGTGCCGTCGATGACCGGCTCACGCAGGGTCCACAGGGTGATGGGGCAGTCAAAGCGCTTGAGCACCTCGCTGGCGTAGGCAGCGTTGGCAAAGGTGATGTTCTGCAGCACGATGAGATCCGGGTCGATGGTATCCAGATAGTCGTTCAGATCCCCGATGCTCAGCAGCATCTTTTCGGGGAAAACGCAGTTCTCGCTCAGACCCTTGAGCATCTCGATGGATTTTTCAAACTGGATCTGTGCACTTTCCAGATGGAAGGTGCCGACACCAATGGGAACGTATGCAACTTGGAATGCCATAACTCATTACTCCTTTTTTCCCGCTCTCCCCTTTTTGACAAAAAGAGAGGCGGGACCGGGCACACCCGGCCCCGCCGATATGAAGGAGAGAGAATATTTCTTTTTAAGCGGCGCTTATGCCTGTGCAGGCTCAGCGTCCTCCATCTTTGCGTGGTCCGCTGCCATCTGAGCTTCCTGCTCTTCGTTCAGCTTGTTGACACGGCGGTTGACGCGGATCATGGAGACCAGCAGAACCAGCGTGATGATGAGGATCACACAGGAGATGGGGCGGGTGATGAACACGCTGTAGTTGCGGTCATAGCTCATGGATGCCGTCACAAAGTTCTGCTCCATGATCTTTTCCAGGATCATGCCCAGCATCAGCGGGGTGTTATCGATCTCCAGAACGGTCAGCAGATAGCTGAAGATCAGGATGGCTGCGCAGAGGATCAGCTCCTTGGTGTGACCGGTCGCCGCATAAGAACCTGCAAAGCAGAACATGATGATGACCGGAGCCAGATAGGTGTAGCGCACCTGAACGATCTTTGCGACCGCACGGGTCAGGCAGATGCCGAAGGGTGCCAGCAGGATGTTTGCGACCAGGCAGCCGATGATGATGGTGTAGGCCATGACGCCCTGCTTGGTGAACATCGTGGGGCCGGGCTGGATGCCGTGCAGGACGAATGCGCCCAGCAGCAGAGCGGTAACACCGTCACCGGGGATACCAAGGGTCAGCAGGGGGATCATTGCAGAACCAACGACTGCGTTGTTGGAGGACTCTGCCGCAGCAATGCCGTCGAGGCAGCCCTTGCCGAACTCTTCGGGGTGCTTGGAGGTACGGCGGACTTCGTTGTAGCACAGGAACTGTGCAACACCGCCGCCGACGCCGGGCATTGCGCCCAGAATGCTGGCGATGACAGAGGAACGCAGGCAGGCGGGCAGGATGCTGATGGCTTCCTTCTTGGTCAGGCCCTGATTGTCGATCTTCTTGGCATCGTCCAGCTGACCACCGAGGAGTTTGAACTCGCTCATCTTCTGCACGACCTGCGTCAGTGCGATCAGTGCGATCATAGCGGGCAGCATATCGATGCCGTAGCGCAGGGTGGACAGACCGAAGGAGAAGCGGGTAACGCCGGTGACTGCGTCAACGCCGACACATGCCATCAGCAGACCGATCATACCGGAGATCAGGCTCTTGGGCAGGCTGCTGCCGGAAACACCGGCGATCAGGCTGATGCCCATGATGCCCAGAGAGAAGTA
>CAZUDU010000056.1:0-6981 GCA_964619455.1 uncultured Faecalibacterium sp. | reverse complement strand
GCGGATGCGGGGTCATCAAAGGTGTAGGTCAGGGGCAGCATCAGGATGATGCCCAGCGTAACGCTCAGACCGGGGATACAGCCAATGACCATGCCGAGGATCAGACCACCAAAGATCAGACCCATGTTATACAGGGTAAAGACCTGCGGGATCGCCTGCGCGATCAGATTAAAATCACTCATCAGATCAGACCTCCCAACAGACCCAGTGCGGGCAGCGAAATGTTAAAGATGTTCTTGAACATCAGGAAAATCAGGAATGCGGCGATCACGCTCACAGCATACGGACCGGGCTTGCGCTCACCGCAGTAGAACAGCATTGCGGGGAACACGATCAGGGATGCCAGCACATAGCCGATGCAGAGCATCAGACCAACGTAAACGCACAGGCCAATGATCATCAGGATGACCGGCTTTTCCTTCTGCCAGTCAAACTCCACGACCTTCTCCTGCTTGAGCACAAGGCTCTGGACGATCAGTGCGATGGAAGACACCAGCATGATGACGATGCAGATGGTGGGGATGATGCGGGGGCTGGGTGCGCCGGAGTCGTATGCGGGGATGCGGACCTGGCTGGGCGTCATGAGCAGCAGGAGCAGAGAGAATGCTCCCATCAGGATGCCCGTGACCAGGTTGGTCTTGATCTTGAATTTCTTCATAAGAAATCCATCCTCCTTACTTTCTAAAAAATGCTGGCAGATCGGTCACCTCTGACGATCCGCCAGCACCAGATACTATGCCGTTACGCGAACCTCAGAAGATCAGTTGCCGCTCATTGCGTTGTAAGCAGCCACAGACTTCTCACATGCATTGTTGATGAAATCCTCTGCTTCATCGCCGTAGATCTCGAAGCGGTTCAGCAGGATGGAAGCGATCCACTCGTGGAAATCAGGCTCGTTCCAGACTTCCTTGGTCAGGTCGATCATCTCGTCAACGAATGCCTGATCTGCGCCCTTGTGAGCAGCCAGCACGCCGCCTGCGGGCAGGATGCAGCCGGAGTAGTCGTTCGCAGCGTTCAGCTCGGGAGCCTTGGCATCGCCTGCACAGGTGGGAACGGTGATGGGGCCGTTGGGGGTCACAAAGCCCTCGAATGCACGGTCGTTCATTGCCAGAATGGGGATCAGAGTGCCAGCCTCGACCTCGTCCTGAGCAGCCTGCGTGGTGCCAACGAAGACATCGACCTCACCATCGGTCAGGCCCTTCTTTTGGTTTGCGCCGCCGTCATACGGAACGACGGTGACCTTGCCGCCTTCCTGTGCGACCAGAGAGCCCCAAGACAGGTGGCAGTCAGACAGGGGGTTGCCGCCGGACATCTTGATGCCGCCGTTCTTTGCCTTTTCCAGAATGCCTGCCAGAGTCTGGTCGGGAGTGGTGTAGACGATCCAGGTACGGTCGTCGATGGTGCCGATGGGGTACATCTCGTGACGGTCGAAATCGACTTCCTCCGTGCCGAAGCTCTTGCCCAGATCGTGGCGGTAGCAAACGCCGTAACCGAAGACCAGCAGTTCCTTATCGACAGAAGTCGTCTTATCTGCAAAGTAGGTAGCAGCTGCAAAACCGTCGCCGCCGGTCATGTTCTCAACGATGAAGTTGTACTTCTTCTGGATCTGGTTTGCGACCTGACCGTACTTACGGGCAACGATATCAGCGGTACCGCCGACACCGTAGGGGCAGATGATCTTAACGGTCTGGCCGCCGTTGCTGGGGGTCGCTTCTGCGCCGGAGGAAGCAGTGCCTGCGTTGGATGCTGCACAACCTGCGAACAGGCCAGCGGCTGCCAGAACTGCGCTCATGGAAAGGAATTCACGACGTTTCATAATAGTTGCCTCCATTTTTTGTTTGTGTGTACTTTTTCTTTCTTATCGTTTTGCGATGCGTGTAGGTGGGATCTCAATTTTTACGGGCGGTCACTTGACCAGAAGCGACAGACCCGAAATGAACAACAGGATATAGGTCAGCTTCATAAAGAGCATCTGACTCATCCGCTTGACCAGCTTGCTGCCAATGAACATGCCTGCCAGCAAAAACGGTGTTGCGATCAGCAGCATCTTGCAGGTAGAGGGAACCCACAGCCCTGCCTGGATATCTTCCAGCAGGACAAGGGTGTTCAAAAAGACCCAGACCGTTGAGATGGTGGCGCGGAACACGTTTTTGTCGTGGATGCGCTTGGTCATGTAGCCGGTCAGCAGCGGACCGCCGCTGACGAACAAGCCGTGGATGATGCCCGCCAGCACCAGCAGTGCGTAGGTGGCGGCACCGGTCTTTTCCTTTGCCGGAGCGGGGGACTCAGGCTTTGGATCCTGCGGCTTGCGCAGCAGCTTGTAAAAGCCCTGCACCGCCAGCACGATGACCAGAATGCCCAGCAGCTTGTAGAGCAGGTGCTCTTTGCCAACGAAGAAGCTCTTGACGAACACCGCACCAAAGATGCCCAGTGCCATGACTGCCACGATCTTTGCAAGCTCTTTCCACGCGATGCTCTTGTAGTTGCCCAAAAAGACATACACACCGGAGAAGATCGCCAATACGTTCAGGATCGGCTTTGCAATGTCGTAGCCCACCAGCATCAGGCTGGGCGGCATGGCCAGAATGGTCCCCGCAAAGCCCGTGATGCCGTGGATGATGTTCGTCAGCAGGATGACGATGTAAAACAGGATCTCGTTCAACATAGCTTATTTTCCGTACTTCTCGCGGATGGAGCTGAACCGCTCGCTCCACGGAGAATTCTTCTTGTAGAAGACCGGGATATCTCCCAGCTCTGCGGGCACGGTGTGGGTGCCGCCGCCGTACTCCTTGCCGGTCCACAGGTGGACCCACTCATCATCGGGCAGGTAGACCTCCCATTCGGTCTTATCGCCCTGCCAGACCGGAGCGACCAGAAGCTCGGTGCCGTACAGGTACTCGAATTGCTCGGTGTAGCAGCGTGCGTCGTTCTCGTAGTGGAGGAACAGCGGGCGCATCACCGGGGTGCCCTTGGCAGCGTTTTCTGCCACCAGAGTCTTGGTGTAGGGTGCCAGCATGGTGTACACATCGGTCAGCCGTGCCAGACGCTCCATGCAGTCCTCGTCGTCGTAGTACTGGAAGTTGGTGTCCGGGCGGTTGCCCTCGTGGGTACGCATCACCGGCATAAAAGCTGCCATCTCTGCCCAGCGGAGAAAGACCTCCTTGGTGCGGCAGTTGTCGAACAGCGAGGTGTAGCCGCCGATGTCGCTGTGGTTCAGACCGCAGCCGATCATGCCGGAGCTGAGTGCTGCGCAGATGACAGTGCACAGACCATCGTGACGGGTGAAGTCCACGCTCTGGTCACCTGCCCACAGCAGGGTGCAGTGCTTCTGGCTGCCGGTACCGCCGGCGCGCATGAAGTAGACCACTTCGCCCAGCTTGCTGCTTTCCTTCACAGCATCGTAGTTGCACTTTGCCCACAGTGCGGGCCAGTGGTTGTGCTCGATCATGGGGCTGACACCGTTTGCAAGCACCAGATCGTCGGTGGGCAGATACTCGCCAAAGTCTGCCATCCAACCGTCAATGCCGATGTCCAGCGTGTACTTCTTGATGACCTCATCCTTGAACCACTGGTATGCTTCGGGGTTGGTAAAGTCCACCACACCGCAGTCGAACTCGCCAAAGTCCACCAGATACTCGCTGCCGTCTGCTTTCTTGGCAAACACGCCCTTTTTCAGGCCTTCCTGATAGAGTTCGCCGTCGTTGACGAGGTAGGGGTTGACGTAGCCCATGAACTTGATGCCGCGTGCATGCAGCTCTTCAATGTGCTTGGGCAGGTCGGGGTACATTTCTTTGTGGAACTTCCAGTCCCACTGCAAGCGCTTGCCAAAGCTGGTCACGCGCTTGCCGCACCAGTCCTGGCACCACAGTGCGGACACCTTGATTCCTTTTTCAAGGCTCTTGTCCAGAATGCCAAAGCTGCGCTCGTTACCGCCCTGTGCGCCGATGATCAGACCGTTGTAGATCCAGTCCGGCAGCTCCGGCTGACGGCCAAGGAAGCCGGTCAGCTTTTCGAGCAGCTCCACAAAGGTGGGGGCTGCCTCGATGCGGATGAAGCCGGGCACCTTCCAGCTTTGAAGCTCATGGTAGCTCTCGTTGCGGAAATCGAAGTCCGCATACGCGGTGCTGTCCATGTGCAGGTAGTAATGACGGCTGGAAACATAGGTCGGCTGGGGGAAGTTGGTGTTGTAGTAATCGCCGCCTGCGCCGCCGTTTTCCACATCGCTGCGCCAGGTGACGTAGGTGGTCTTGTCGCGGCCGACACCCGGCTCGCTGGACCACAGCGGGAAGTGACGACCGCGCAGATCCAGATAGCTCATCTGCTCGCCGCAGCCGTAAATGTGCTCGTCCTTGTCGGCAAGCACCCGCAGCCAGAAGCGGTTGATGCCCTCTGCCTGCTCGGTCACGGTCAGGGTAACAGCACCGTTCTCCTCGGTGACCAGCAGCTTCAGCTCGCCTTCCAGATCCAGCTCCACACCCTGCTCCGTCTCGGTCAGGGCGGTCAGCCTGAGCGGGCGGCGCTCAATGAGGTGATCCTCGATCTTAAAGTTGCCGCGGTACATCTGCACATTCTCTTCGCCGTAGCCCACATAGACCATCGGGGTCTTAGCATCGGTGTGCAGCAGGATATCGCTGCCGTTTTTCAGGGTAAACGCATTGTCCTTGCGAATGATCTCCACGGTTGCTCCTTTCCTATGCGAAAGCCGGTTTTAGTAGTGCAGTTCCTTGTTTTCGCCCAGCAGGCCGGGATAAGCACCCTGCTTGATGAGCGGTTCGCGCTCGGGGTGTGCAATGACCCACTTGTTGCGCTGGAGCAGCAGCTTGCGCTCCGGATCGTTGTGGTCGGGCTTTTCTTCCAGCGGAGTGTTGGTGCCCTTGGGCAGGATGACCACACCGCGGAAACCTGCGTCGCACACGCGGCAGGGAGAAAGGTGCAGGGTGGTCTGGTACATTTCGATCGCCGTACCCTTGGGAACGAAGAACACCTTGGTGTTCTCAAAGCGATAGGTGTTGTTCTCGATCTGCCAGACATGACCCAGGATCAGCATCAGATCGGTCACAGCCACGTTGATCTCGCTGCCCTTGTGGTACTCAAAGCCGTTCCATGTGGTGTTGCGTCCGTTGCAATACCCTACCTCGATGGGCATGTCGCCGTAGAACACCTTGCGGATCTCTTCGCTGACCGGCAGCGCTTCCATCTCCGGCACGCTGGCAACGTAGACATTGCCGTTTTCCGGGATGGGGGTGTTGTTTTCCATATAGTCGATGATGCCTGCAAAGTCGTAGCCGGTCACCACACGACCATAAGAAGCAAATTCCGGGTCAAAAACGCTGTACACCTGCACATCGTTGACCTGATTCAAACGTTCCAGCATCTGCATTCCCTCTCTCAGTGACCGCGCACGATCTTGAAGGTGGAGCGCCAGTCATCGGGGCCCATGCCCTCTGCCATCGCCTTGTCGTACACGTTCTTGACGTTTGCCTCACCGGGCATTGCCAGACCGCACTCCTCTGCGAGCTTCATGCAGATGCCAACGTCCTTTGCAGCGTTTGCCAGCGAGAAAGCGGTGGTGTAGTCCTCGGCTTCCAGCTTGGCCCACTGACCGTCCAGATAGAAGTTCTGGCCGCCGCCGTAAGAGATCGCCTTGGCGTAGTCCGCCACAGAGATGCCGTTGAGCTGTGCCAGAGACAAGGTCTCGTTCACACCGTTCTGGATCTGGGTGACCAGTGCATTGTGGCAGATCTTCATGACCAGACCCTTGCCGTTGTCGCCCATGCGGATGACGTTCTCGCCCATGTAGCGGAGGATCGGTTCCATTGCGGTGCAGACTTCCTCATCGCCGCCGGTGTAGATGCCCAGCTTGCCGGCGATAGCGGCGGGCTTGCTCTTGACCACCGGAGCATCGATGAACTGTGCACCCGTTTCCTTGACCATCTTGCTGATCTCGACCGAAACGCTCGGGTCGATGGTGGACATATCGATGCAGGTCTTGCCTGCGCCCAGCACCGGCAGGATGCTCTTGTAAACGCTCATGGAGTGCTCAGACTTCGGCACCATCGAGATGATGATATCCGACTTTTCTGCCAGCTCCAGCGAATCCTTGCAGGCGACCGCGCCCTTGGAGGCGAGCAGCTCGACCTTTGCAGGGATAAAGTCGAAGCAGTAAACGGTGTCATCGTGCTTCTTGACGATGTTCTCACACATGGACTCGCCCATGATGCCCAAACCAATAAAACCGATCTTCATCGCGTGTTCTCCTTTTTCTTCTTAGTTCTGTGCGCTGCGGGGCGTGATCATTCGGTCACGGTGTTGTCCCAGGCGTTGATGAAGGTCTCGATGCCCTGACGGGTGTAAGCGTGCTTCATGCAGTCCTGATATACTGCCAGACCGGTGGTCACGATGTCCGCACCAGCCACTGCGCAGTCCACGATCTGCTTGGGGGTGCGGATCGCAGCGCAGATGATCTCGGTCTTGCCGTAGAAGCCGTAGTTCTTGTAGATGTCCACGATGTCCTTGATGTACTGACGGCAGTCCTCACCGTTGGCTTCCTTCCAGCCGATGAAGGGAGAGACGAACAGGGAGCCGTTCTTTGCGGGCAGGATCGCCTGTGCGGGGCTGAAGATCAGGGTGACGTTGGTGCGGATGCCTTCCTTCTCCAGACGGCGGGCAGCAGCCACGCCAGCCTCAGTGCAGGGGATCTTGATGACGAAGTTATCGCAGATGGCAGCGACCTTGTGTGCTGCTTCGATCATCTCTTCGGTGTCATCCAGATGGGGGTTGATCTCAACCGAAACAGGGAACTTCTCGTAGCCTTCCAGACCCTCTTCCTTGATCCAGTTTGCGATGTCGGTGATCGCCGTCAGGAAGGGCTTGCCGCTCAGCATGATGTGACGAGGGTTGGTGGTGACGCCGTCGATGCCAAAGGTGTTGTAAGCGAGCTTGATCTCATCGAGTTTTGCGCTGTCCAGGAAGTACTTCATA
>CAZUDU010000055.1:0-9910 GCA_964619455.1 uncultured Faecalibacterium sp. | reverse complement strand
CTGACGCTGTATCTGGACTTCATCAACATCTTCCTGTATGTGGTGCGTCTGCTCGGCATGAACAGCCGCCGCCGCGACTAAGTAAAAATGGCAAAGGAGCTTTCCTCATGGTTGGGGAAAGCTCCTTTTTTCTTGTGCAAAGCTGAATAAACCGCTCCTGTGCATCGCAAACTAAACCCAGAAGTCAAAGCGTACACAATGACAGATGGGAGTAACAGCCATGGAGCAGATCAAAAAGTTTTTGCGAGACAAAGGCTTTGCACTGGCGCTGGTCGCCTGTTTGGCGGCAGCGGCAGCAGAGGGCGTATGGGCGGTGCGTACCGTCCGGGACGAGCTGAAAAACAGTCTGGAAAAGCTGGAGACCCCGCAGACCGGGCAGGAAGAGACCCTGCCGGGCATCGACGAGACTCTGGACGGAACGTGGAACAAGCAGGAGGATGAAGCATGGCAGCAGCCGGAGACGAACGTTGCAAACAGCGTGGCCGATGTGCCGCAAAAAGCGCCCGGCGCACCGCCGTCTGGTGCAGCACCCTCTTCTGGGGCATCGTCTGGGTCGGGTTCTGTGCACGAACCCTCTGCCTTGCGCGCCGACTCCGGCGATGCCAGCAGTTCAGCCGCGCCTGCCTGTGCGCAGCCGGTCGATGGGCGGATGCTGAACGCTTACAGCGGAGATGAGCTGGTGTACAACAAAACGCTGGGCGACTGGCGCACCCACAACGGGGTGGACTACGCCTGCGAGCAGGGGGCGGCAGTGAGTGCCCCGGCAGCGGGTGAGGTGACCGAGACCGGCACGGACGGCAGCTGGGGCGGCATCGTCTGCATCCGGGATGCCGAGGGCAGGCTCTGGCGGCTGTGCGGCGTGAGCGGCGCGGCGGTGAAAAAGGGGGATACCGTCACGGTTGGGCAGGCACTGGGCAAGGCGGGCAGCATCAGCTGTGAGTGCGCAGAAGAAAGTCACATCCATTTGGAGGTCTTGCAGGAGGGCGCGTATCTGGACCCGGCAAGGCTGCTGGGCTGACAAGAAAACTAAAAAACGGCAGGGCGGGATGCTCTGCTGTTTTTTGCGTGGAAAAAGGCAAACGCGCCCGCCCGCTCAGCTTCGCTGCGCTCAGAAGCTCTCCCAAGGGAGAGGGCAAGGACGTTTATCGATGGCGTGGATATGAACATCTTTTTACTTTCCGCAAACCGATTTCTGCTGGATTTTACGGCACTGCATTGCTTTTGCGGAGCGATTCTGGTATGATATACTCGAATTTATATCGACTTCAGGAGGAAAAAAGATGGCGAGGGTATTGATCGTCGGTGCGGGTGCGGCTGGCTTGATGGCGGCGGGCGCTGCGGCACGGCAGGGACATCAGGTGACGGTGCTGGAGCATACCGATAAGCCCGGACAGAAGATCCTTGTGACTGGCAAGGGGCGCTGTAACGTGACCAACGACTGCACCGCAGAGGAGTTTTTGCATCATGTGCGCACGAACCCGCGCTTTTTGTTTTCTTCGCTGGGAGCGTTCCCGCCGGCGAAAACGATGGAGCTGTTCGAGAGCCTTGGCGTGGAGCTGAAGGTGGAGCGCGGGCGCAGAGTGTTCCCGGTGTCGGACAAAGCGGAGGAGATCCGCGTGGCGCTGCTGCGGTATGCGCAGGATGCGCAGATCGTCTATGACGGTGCCAGGAAGCTGATCCTGGAAGAGCTTGCGCCGGAAGAGGACGCTGCCCCCGCTGCGCCGGAAAACCCGAAGCACCCCAAAAAGAAAAAGCCCGGTGCGGCGTTCCGCTGCGTGGGCGTGCGCGGTGTTTCCGGCAGGGAATACCGTGCGGATGCGGTGCTGGTGGCGACCGGCGGCGTGAGCTACCCGACCACCGGTTCGACCGGTGACGGCTACAAGCTGGCACAGCAGGCGGGGCACACACTGGTGGAGCCGGTGCCCAGCCTGGTCAGTCTGGTCAGCCGGGACGCGGACTGCAAAAAAATGATGGGTCTGGCGCTGAAGAACGTCAACCTGACCCTCTTTGAGGATGGCAAGGCGATCTTTACCGAACAGGGCGAGATGCTGTTCACCCACTTTGGCATCAGCGGTCCGCTGACCCTTTCGGCGTCCAGCCATCTGGGCGACATGAAAAAGCACAAGTACCATGCTGAGATCGACCTGAAGCCTGCGCTGGACGAAGAGCAGCTTTACGACCGCATCACCCGTGACTTTGCGCTGCTGGCGAACCACGCGGCACAGGGTGCGCTGGTCAAGCTGCTGCCCGCCAGCATGCAGCCGGTGATGGTCGCACGCTGGGGCGTGGATCCGGCCACCAAGGCGAACCAGATCACCCGTGAGCAGAAGCGGGAGCTGGTGCAGCTGTGCAAGCACTGGAAGGTGTCCATCGATGCACGCGGCGATCTTGCGCACGCGGTCATCACATCGGGCGGCGTTCCGGTCAAGGAAGTGGATCCCAGAACGATGCAGAGCAAAAAGGCGCTGGGGCTGTACTTTGCGGGCGAGGTGCTGGATGTGGATGCCTACACCGGCGGCTACAATCTGCAGATCGCATTCTGCACCGCGCAGAGCTTTGCGAACAATCTGTGAGCAGGAAGAAGGAGAAACTCATTATGATCTCAGTTGCGATCGATGGGCCTGCAGGTGCAGGCAAATCCAGTCTGGCACGCCGTCTGGCGGCAGAGCTGGGCTACATCTATGTGGATACCGGCGCGATGTACCGCGCCATTGGTCTGTATGCGCTGCGTGCAGACAAGGACCCCAAGGACAATGCTGCGGTCGATGCACTGCTGCCTGAGATCGAGCTGGGGCTGGCATCCATCGACGGCGAGCAGCACATCTATCTGGGCGGGGAGGATGTGAGCACTGCCATCCGTACCGAACAGGCGGGCATGGCAGCCTCTGCCGTGGGCGCAAACCCCGCTGTGCGTGCCTTCCTGCTGGACCAGCAGCGCGGCATGGCCAAAAAGCAGGACGTGCTCATGGACGGGCGCGACATCGGCACGGTGGTGCTGCCGGATGCAACGGTCAAGATCTTTCTGACCGCCAGCCCGGAAGCACGTGCGACCCGCCGCTGGAAGGAATATCAGGCAAAGGGCATCCAGACCCCTTACGAGGAAGTGCTGGCGGACGTCAAGCAGCGGGACTATCAGGATACCCACCGCGCCGCAGCGCCCCTCAAGCAGGCAGAGGACGCCGTTCTGCTGGATACCTCTGAGCTGGATTTTGAGCAGAGCCTTGCGGCGATGAAGCAGATCATCCAGAAAAAGATCTGCGCAGAATAAAAAGAACAGGAATGAAAAAAGAATGTTGTTGTATTATATTTTGATCCCGCTGGCGTGGCTGGTGTGGCATATCGGCTTCCGCATCCGGGTGGAGGGCAAAGAAAACCTCAAGAAGGTGCAGACCGGCGGTTACATCATTGCGGCTAACCACCTTTCTGCTATCGATCCGGTCTTTATCGCAGTGACCCGTATGGGGCGGCGGATGATCATTTTTGCAAAAAAAGAACTGTTTGAGATCCATGCGCTGCTGACCTGGTTCTTCCGCTGCGTGGGTGCGGTCTGCGTGCGCGGCACCAAGGATGAGCGTGCGGTAGTGGACGAGACCATCGAACGGTGCAAGAAGGGCGAGACCCTGCTCATCTTCCCGGAGGGTACGCGCGAAAAGGAGAACAAGTTCCTGCCCGTCAAGAGCGGACTGTTCGTTATTGCGGCAGGTGCAGGCGTGGATGTGGTGCCCTGCCGTCTGATCTACGACACCCCGGACGGAAAGATGCGCCTGTTCTGCAAGGTGCGGGTGTGCTACGGTGAGCCGATGCCGGCCGGGCAGTTTGCGATGGAGAGCCGCCGCGACACCCAGAAGCTGCGTGCCAACAAGCAGGCGCTGCTGGCTGCGTGGGAAGCGCTGGGACAGTAACGGAGGAAGCAGATGGAGATCAGGCTGGCAAAGACAGCGGGCTTCTGTTTTGGCGTCAACCGCGCCGTGGAGCTGACCTATGAGCTGGCGCGCAAGGGAACGCCGACGGTGACCCTCGGCCCGCTGATCCACAACCCCCAGACGGTCGCAGATCTGGAAAAGAAGGGGGTGCGGGTGGCGGATACGCTGGAGGATGTGCCTGTCGGATACGAGGTGGTCATCCGCAGCCACGGCGTGCCGCGCAGCGTGTACGATGCGCTGGATGCGGGCGGTATCGCGTATCATGATGCGACCTGCCCCTTTGTGAAGAAGATCCAGAACATCGCATCCGAGGCGGAAAAAGCCGGTGCGGTGCTGCTGGTGGCGGGGGACAAGACCCACCCGGAGGTGCAGGGCATCGTGGGGCATACCAGCGGCGAGGTGTTCGTTTTTGCAGATTTGGACGAACTTCGCGCATGGAACGGCCTCAAAGACCTGCAAAAAACGCTCTTTGTGGTTGCACAGACCACATTTCAGGTAACAAAATGGCAAGAAATTTCGGAGTTTCTCAAAAAAGCCTATACAAACGCCCGATTTTTTGATACAATATGTAATGCGACGTGGGCGAGGCAACAGGAAGCGGAAGACCTCAGCCAGCAATGCGACATCATTGTTGTCATTGGCGGTCATCATTCTTCCAATACCCAAAAGCTGGTACAGGTCGCCGCAAAGCATACGAGAGCCGTGACGGTCGAGACAGCGAGCGAACTTCGGCCGGAATGGTTTGCGGATGTAAAAACGGCGGGCGTAACAGCAGGGGCTTCAACGCCATCGTCTATTATTGAGGAGGTACTTAACAGTATGGTTGAAATCAATGACAGCATGAGCTTTGAGGAGATGCTGAATGCATCCGAGGAAAAGCGCGTTCATGCAGGTAGTATTGTGAAGGGAATCGTGACCAGCATCTCTGCCAACGAGATCCAGGTGGATATCGGTGCGAAGCAGACCGGCTTTGTCAAGCTGAGCGAGCTGACCGATGATTCTTCCGCAAAGGTCGAAGACCTGGTGAAGGTTGGCGATGAGCTGGACCTCATCGTCGAGAAGGTTATGGATCAGGACGGCGTTATCCAGCTCTCCCGCAAGAAGCTCGCATCTCGCAAGGGCATGGAAGAGATCGCTAAGGCAGCTGAATCCGGTGAGATCGTCGAGGGCGATGTGACCGAGTTCAATAAGGGCGGCGTTGTTGTCAACGTCAAGGGCGTCAAGGTGTTCGTCCCCCGTTCTCAGGCCACTATGCGCCGCGACGAGGACTACACTGCTCTGGTTGGCCAGCACGTTCAGCTGGTCGTCACCGAGTGCTCCGGCCGCAAGATCGTCGGCAGCATCAACAAGGTCACCGCTGAGCAGAACAAGGCAAAGCGTGAAGAGTTCTGGGCAAGCGTTGAGGTGGGCAAGACCTACGCTGGCGTTGTCAAGAGCCTGACCTCTTACGGTGCATTTGTTGACATCGGCGGTGTGGACGGTCTGTGCCACATCAGCGAGCTGAGCTGGAACCGCATCAAGCATCCCTCCGAGGTTGTCTCCGTTGGCGACAGCATCGAAGTGTATGTCAAGGACATCGACACCGAGAACCACAAGGTCTCTCTGGGCTACAAGAAGGCAGAGGACAACCCCTGGGAGCAGCTGAAGAACAGCTACCCCATCGGCAGCACCTTCCACGCTCCGGTCGTTTCTCTGACCAAGTTTGGTGCTTTCGTCCGCATCCTGCCGGGTGTTGACGGTCTGGTCCACATCAGCGAGATCAGCAATGATCGCGTTGAGAAGGTCTCTGACGCACTGAAGGTCGGCGATATGGTCGATGTGAAGCTGCTGGATGTTGACTTCGACAAGAAGCGCATCAGCCTGTCCATGAAGGCTCTGCTGGCTGAGGACGCTGAGTAATCAGCCCTGAGGCAAAGCAACAGCTTTTCCACAATGCGATCAACAGCCCCGTTGCCGGGTAACGGCGGCGGGGCTGTTTTTTATGGTAAACAATGAAAAACTGGATCAAAAAACATTGGGAAGTGCTCAGCTACCTTGTATTCGGGGTGCTGACCACGCTGCTCAACATCCTGCTGTACGCGCTGTTTCAGGCGCTGTTCGGCTACCATGCTGCCAACAGCTGGGGCAACGTGCTGGACAATGCACTGTGCATCCTGTTTGCGTATGCGACCAACCGCGCGTTCGTGTTTCGCAGCAAGACCACCGGCAGGGCGGCGGCAAGGGAATTTGCTGCATTCGTTTCCTGCCGGCTGGGCACACTGGTATTGGATGCCGTGATCATGCTGGTCGGCGGCAACCTTCTGGCGGCACAGGGCGAGGCGCTGGTCATGGCGGCGATCGGCTGGCTGGTATCGCTCTGGGCGGGCATATCGAGCAGTGATTTTGCCTATACGACGGTCACGGGTGTTTCCGGGGCGGTCGGCATCATCGGCGGAGCAGACGGTCCTACGGCGGTCTTTGTCACGACGACCGGGGCAAAGCCGCTCTGGGGAATGTGTGTGAAGGTGTTCTCCAACGTGGTCGTGGTCATCCTGAACTATGTGTTCAGCAAGCGGATCGTGTTCCGCAAAAAGGAGCGCTGAGCAAAGAGGCCCCTTTGGCATTTATCCCTGCCTGCGGGCAGAGATAGAGATATTATTTAGGAGGTACGGTTTTATGAAACGTGGTTTGAAAGGTTTTGCATTTCTGGTCTCCGGTCTGGTTCTTGGCATCATTGGTGCGACGCTGTCCATCACAGCGATCGTTCTGAGCGGCGTTGGCATGGGCAAAGTCCGCCGCGCTACAAAAAATTGATCTTGGAGGTAACATATTATGACGCGTGAAGAGATCCTGTCCCATGTGGATCACACTCTGCTGAAGCCCGAAGCGACCTGGGAGCAGATCAAGGTGATCTGCGACGAGGCGATCGAGAATCATACCGCATCCATCTGCATCAACACCTGCTATGTCAAGCAGGCTGTGGAGTATATGGCGGGCCGCATCCCTGTGTGCTGCGTGGTCGGCTTCCCTCTGGGCGCCATGGACACCGCAAGCAAGGCGTTCGAGGCAAAGACTGCCATTGAGAACGGCGCTGAGGAAGTGGATATGGTCATCAACATCGGCCGCCTGAAGAATGGCGAGTACGATGCAGTGCGCGAGGACATCCGTGCAGTCAAGCAGGCGGTGGGCGATAAGATCCTCAAGGTCATCATCGAGACCTGCCTGCTGACCGATGCTGAGAAGGAAAAGATGTGCGATATCGTCTGCGAGGCAGGCGCGGACTACATCAAGACCAGCACCGGCTTCTCCACCGATGGCGCGACCTTCCACGATGTGGAGCTGATGGTCAAGGGCGTGGCGGGCCGCTGCAAGGTCAAGGCTGCGGGCGGCATCTCCACCGTTGAGGATATGGAAAAGTTCCTCGCGCTGGGCGCAGACCGTCTGGGCACCTCCCGTGCTATCAAGCTGATGAACGGTCAGCAGGCAAAGGGCTACTAAAAAAGTAAGAAATAAAAGTGAAAAAGGATCGTCACAGGTTCCTTTTATGCTGAAACAACAAAAGAAGCTGCTGCACATCGTCTCGTGCGGCAGCTTCTTTTTGGCTGCGAAGCATTTTTGCATCAAATTTAAAAAATTGTCGAAAATAAGTGAGACTTATCTTGACAATCCGACGCAGCAGTGATAGAATATCGGACGTAAACAACTGAATACCACTTATCAAGAGCGGCTGAGGGGACAGGCCCTGTGAAGCCCGACAACCTGCGTGAAGAACGTAAGGTGCCAAATCCTGCGGGAAACCGGAAGATAAGAGTGCAACGCTCAGAACCTTCGGGGGCTGAGCGCTTTTATTTTTCTCGTGCAATACTTGATGACATGAGTAGGAAGCTGAGACCGATACACCTTTTTATCTGATTACAGGAGGACAAGAACCTATGGCAAGACATCTGTTTACCTCGGAATCCGTCACCGAAGGGCATCCCGACAAGATCTGCGACCAGATCTCTGACGCGATCCTTGACGAGATCCTGACCAACGACCCCGACGCCCGCGTTGCCTGCGAGACCTGCGCTTCGACCGGTCTGGTGCATATCATGGGCGAGATCACCACCGACTGCTACGTTGACTTCCAGAAGATCGTGCGCGATGTTGTGGCAGATATCGGCTATACCCGTGCAAAGTTCGGCTTTGACGCAGACACCTGCGCAGTCATCTCCAACATCGACGGCCAGAGCCCTGACATCGCACTGGGCACCAACGATTCTGTTGGCGGCGCGGGCGATCAGGGCATGATGTTCGGTTATGCCTGCGATGAGACCCCGGAGCTGATGCCCATGCCCATCAGCCTGGCACACAAGCTGGCAAAGCGCCTGACCGAGGTGCGCAAGAACGGCGAGATGGACTATCTGCGTCCGGACGGCAAGAGCCAGGTCACCGTGGAATATGTGGACGGCAAGCCCGCCCGCGTGGATGCAGTCGTCATCTCCAGCCAGCACAGCGAGGCTGTCAGCATGGAGACCCTGCGTGCAGACGTGATGGAGAAGGTCATCAAGGAGATCATCCCCGCAGAGCTGCTGGACGCTGAGACCAAGTACTACATCAACCCCACCGGCCGTTTCGTCGTGGGCGGCCCTCAGGGTGACTCCGGTCTGACCGGCCGTAAGATCATCGTTGACACCTACGGCGGCTATGCCCGCCACGGCGGCGGCGCATTCTCCGGCAAGGATCCCAGCAAGGTGGACCGCAGCGCTGCGTATGCGACCCGCTGGGTGGCAAAGAACATCGTGGCTGCCGGTCTGGCAAAGCAGTGCGAGGTGCAGGTCGCTTACGCCATCGGCGTGGCAAAGCCTGTCTCCATCATGGTGGACACCTTTGGCACCGGCACTGTGGCAGACGAAGTGATCGAGCAGGCTGTGGAGAAGGTCTTTGACCTGACCCCCGCTGCCATCATCCGCGATCTGGAGCTGCGCAAGCCCATCTACCGCCAGCTCGCAGCTTACGGCCACATGGGCCGTGAGGATCTGGGTGTGAAGTGGGAGAACACCGACCGCGTGGAGGCCCTGAAGGCTGCGGTCGCTGCCCTGTGATCTGAGCGTTTCCCGAAAAGGTAAATGAAGCAAACACCCCTGTTCCGCATGATGCGGGACAGGGGTGTTTTGTTGCAGGAAAAGAGCGGAACACTGGCATTTTTTGGGATGGATACAAGCGAAAAATGGGACGGGGAAGAACGTCTTTTGGCGAAAACACACAGTCTCTTGAACAAAAAAGAAAAACAGATGTGCAAGCCGCAGAAAATCTTTTTCTGGTTGAAAATACTATGGAAGAAACGACAAAATGTGATAAAATAAAACCGGATATGCACTTTCGCAAGTGAAAGTTTCGGAGCGTATAGCAGCAATAAGGAGTTATGATTATGTCCATTGAAGTTTCTCCCAAGTCTTTCTTCCAGCAGCCCAGTGTGGCAGACCTGCGCCTCATCGCCTGCCCCGGTGCAGAAGAGCTGACCAAGCTGATCGATGATCATCTGGTCCGCTGGGCAAAGGCCGCTGGTCTGGATCGCGAGTCCTTCATCATCCAGAGCGACTGTCCCCGTTTCCAGAGCGGTGACGCAAAGGGTCTGGTCAAGGAGTCCGTGCGTGGCGACGATATCTTCCTCGTGGTGGATCCCGGCAACTACAGCGTGACCTACAAGCTGTTCGGCTACGAGAACCACATGTCTCCGGACGATCACTTTGCAAACCTCAAGCGCCTGATCCAGGCAGTGGCAGGCAAGGCACACCGTGTGTCGGTCATCATGCCCAGCCTGTACGGCGGCCGTCAGCACCGCCGTGTCGTGCGCGAGAGTCTGGACTGCGCAGTGGCTCTGCAGGAGCTGCAGACCATGGGTGTGGACAACATCATCACCTTTGATGCACATGACCCCCGCGTGCAGAACGCAGTGCCCCTGATGAGCTTCGACAACGCGATGCCCACCTATCAGGTGCTCAAGAGCCTGCTCAAGAAGGATCCGG
>CAZUDU010000054.1:0-10160 GCA_964619455.1 uncultured Faecalibacterium sp. | reverse complement strand
GTATTACAACGTCATGTCTCAGGAAGAAATGACCTATACCGAAGGCGGCGCTACGATGACCGAAGCGCTCCTGAACTGGATCCCGCCGATTGGCTGGTACATGGGCGTTATGGCTGTTCGCAGCTACCGTAAGCAGCACCCGAACAACTGGATCGAGACCGGTCTGGACGCTCTGGCAAAGGATATGGATAAGAGCTCCGCAAACCTCGTTCGTGATGCAGGCCGCACCTTCTGGTTCGTATCCTCCTGCGCGACCGGCGTTGGTTTCTTGGTAAATGCAGCATTGATCCTGCTTTGACCGTCTCATAAGACAGGCTCGGAGTAGACCAAAGAACAAAATAGGCGAGGGCGCTGTCCAAACGGACAGCGCCCTCGCTGTTTTTATACTTTTTTTGGGATCACGCCAGCTTTGCTTCCAGCCGGGTGCGGATGGCCTTGATGAACTGCTCGCTGTCCACCGCAGTGGGGGTGATCCCCTCTGCCAGCGCACACAGATCCTTGGTCATGATGCCCTCGTTCAGGGTCTGGAGGCAGGCTGCCTCCAGCGCGTCGGCGTACTGCACCAGGTCGTTCAGGCCGTCCATCTCACCGCGCTTTTTCAGTGCGCCCGACCATGCAAAGATTGTCGCCATGGGGTTCGTGGAAGTCTTTTCGCCCTTGAGGTACTTATAGTAGTGGCGGGTCACGGTGCCGTGGGCTGCCTCGTACTCATACTTGCCATCCGGGCTGACCAGCACGCTGGTCATCATCGCCAGAGAACCGAACGCGGTAGAGACCATATCGCTCATCACATCGCCGTCGTAATTCTTGCAGGCCCAGACAAAGCCGCCCTCGCTGCGGATGACACGCGCCACGATATCATCGATCAGGCTGTAGAAGTAGGTGATGCCTGCCTGCTCAAACTTTGCCTTGTACTCGGCATCGTAGATCTCCTGGAAAATGTCCTTGAAGGTGTGATCGTACTTTTTGGAGATGGTGTCCTTTGCACCGAACCAGAGATCCTGCCTGACATCCAGCGCATAGTTGAAGCAGCTGCGGGCAAAGCTGCGGATGGAGTCATCCTTATTGTACTGTCCCTGCAGGATGCCTGCGCCCTCAAAGTCGAACACGGTCGCGCGCTGTTCGGTACCGTCTGCACCGGTGAACACCAGTTCTGCCTTGCCCGCGCCGGGGATGCGGAACTCGGTGCACTTATACACATCGCCGTAGGCATGGCGGGCAATGGTGATGGGCTTTTGCCAGTTCTTGACCACCGGCTTGATGCAGTCGATCATGATGGGGGCGCGGAACACGGTGCCGTCCAGCACGGCACGGATGGTGCCGTTGGGGCTTTTCCACATCTCGTGCAGCTTGTACTCCTCCACGCGCTGGGCATTGGGGGTGATGGTAGCACACTTGACCGAAACGCCGTACTTCCTGTTTGCCAGTGCTGCATCCATCGTGACCTTGTCTCCGGTCGCGTCACGGTTGGGCAGACCCAGATCGTAATACTCGGTCTTGAGATCCACGAACGGCAGGATCAGCTCATCCTTGATCAGCTTCCACAGGATGCGAGTCATCTCATCGCCGTCCATCTCCACCAGCGGAGTCGTCATCTTGATCTTTTCCATAGCAGGTTCCCTTTCCTCTCAAGTATCATTTGTATTCCCAACGCCCGCTTGGCACTGCCAGATGCATCAGCGGGCGGGTTCGGCATCATTTGCGGTAGGCTGCCGCCAGTTTTTCCAGTGCAGGCAGGCTGCGGCGCACCTTTTCGGTGTCGATGCAGTACGCCAGCCGCACATAGCCCTTTACGCCAAAGCTGTCGCTGGGCACCAGCAGCAGGTCAAACTCCCGCGCTTTCATGCAGAAGGCATTTGCGTCCTCCTCCAGCGCCTTGGGGAAGATGTAGAAGGTACCGCCGGGGCGCTCCACCTCAAAGCCCAGCTCGGTGAGCTTGTCGTACAAGAGATTCATGTTGGTCTCGTAGACCGAAAGCTCGCTGGTCACGCCCTGACACAGCCCCACCGCCCGCTGGATGATGCTGGGCGGGCAGTTGTGCCCGGTAAAGCGGGAGATCTGCGCCATCATATCCACCAGCAGCTCCTCGCCCTCGCAGCCGGGGCGCACCGCCACATAGCCCAGACGCTCGCCGGGCAGGCTCAGGCTCTTGGAGTAGGAAAAGCAGGTCAGCGTATGCGGGTAGAATGCCGCCGGGTAGGGCACCGTCTTGCCATCGAATACGATATCCCGGTAGGGTTCATCGCTGACGAGGAAAATATTGTGCCCGAACTGGCGGCTCTTTTCGGTCAGGATCTGTGCCATGCCGGTCAGCGTTTCCGCCGAGTAGACCACGCCGGTAGGGTTATTGGGGGTGTTGATGAGCACACAGGTCGTCTTTTCCCCGATCATCTGCGCAAAAGCTTCGAGATTGGGCTGGAACGCCGGAGCCTGCGGCGGCACCACCTTGAGGCAGGCACCGGTACCCGCCACATAGGGGCCGTACTCCGGGAAGTAGGGTGCAAAGGTCAGCACCTCATCGCCCGGCTCGGTCACCGCACGGATGGCATGGGCGATCGCGCCCGCCGCACCCGTCGTGGGGAAGATATGTTTCTGCTCATAGGGCAGACCAAAGGTCTTTTGCAGGTGTTCTGCCGCCTGCATACGGAAGGTCGGGTCGCCCTGACTGGGGCAGTAGCCGTGCAGTGCCACCGGCTCTTCCTGTTCCAGAAGGGTCTGCATCGCCTGCGTGAAGCGGGGCGGGCAAGGCACGCTGGGGTTGCCCAGCGAGTAATCGAACACGTTGTCATACCCGATCTGGGCGGCACGCTGTTTGCCGTACATAAAGGTTTCCCGGATGACGCTCTTGTTGCCGAGCATCGCACGATAAGTCTCGTTCAACATAATACTTTCCCCTTCCTGTTCTTTTCCCTCTTGGCTTCCCCCGGACGGGGGAAGGCTCTGGCAACGCCCCATCAGCCTTCTGTGAAACTTCCGGTTCTCCGGTTTGAAATTTTACAGATGCGCCGAAGCGTAGCTCTGCTCCACCTTGATGATACAGTTGTATTTTTCATCCTGCTGGCGGACAAATGCCTTGACCTGCCCGATCAGCGCCGGGCGATCCCCCTGATAGCCTGCCGGAACGACCAGATCGAACAGAACGTTGGTGTGGGTATTGCCCGGCACCATGCGCAGATCATGCAGCGAGAGCTGCGGGTCGATCTGACGCAGATATTCATTCAGCCGGCTGCGCAGCACACCTACCGCCGCGTCCGAGGTCACGATAGGGTCATAATGGATGGTCACCATCAGGTGATCCTTCTGCAAAAAGTCCCGCTCGATGTTGTCGATCAGGTCATGGGACATCAGCGGGTCTGCCTCGGCGGGCATCTCCACATGGAGCGATGCGAACTGATGCCCGGGGCCGTAATCGTGCACCATCAGATCGTGCACGCCCAGAACACCGGGGTAGCTCATAGCGGTGCGCTCGATGTGCTCCACCAGCTCCGGATCCGGGCTTTTGCCCAGCAGCGGGCTGAGGGTATCGTTCACAAGCCCCCAGCCGGAGATCAGGATGAATACCGCCACGCCGATGCCCATCAGGCCATCCAGACGATCCCAGCCGGTCAGGTGGCACAGCACCGCCGCCAGCAGCACCGCGCCGGTGCTCAGGGAGTCGTTGCGGCTGTCTGCTGCTGTGGCAAGCAGGGTATCGGACGCGATCAGCTGCCCGATCTTGCGGTTGAAAAGGCTCATCCAGAGCTTGACCAGAATGGATGCTGCCAGCACGCAGACGGTCAGCCAGCTGAAGGTGACCGCCGTGGGGTGCAGCACCTTGACGACCGACTCCTTGAGCAGCGAAAGGCCGATGCCCAGAATGGTCACACTGACCACCAGCCCCGCCAGATATTCAAACCGGCCATGCCCGTAGGGATGCTCTGCATCCGGTGCTTTGGAGGCCAGCTTGAAGCCCAGCAGGCTGACCACGTTGGACGATGCGTCCGAAAGGTTGTTCACCGCGTCTGCCGTGATGGCGATGGAGCCGAACAGCGTGCCCACCGTCATCTTACCAACGCACAGCAGCAGGTTGCATACGATGCCTACGATGCCGGCAAGGCTGCCGTAGGCCGCACGCGCAGCCGGCTGCTGCGGCTGGTCGGCGTTTTTGACGAACAGCCGAATGAGTAATTGTGTCATCTTGTACCCAAAACCTCCTCTTGCAGCATCCAAATGCCGCAAACATACCCATAGTATAGCATTTCGCTTTAGCGTTTTAAAGTGTTTGAGTGAAATTTTAACAAAAAGGCGGCACGCCTTCTCTTTTTGCGAGAAAACGTGCCGCTTTTATACTTTGTAAAAATCGCCTCTCCCGAACCCAGAAGCATCGCTTCAGAGCCTATCTTCTGCGCTTCTTTCTTGGCTCTCCCCTTGGGAGAGCTGGCAAAGCCGTCAGGCTTTGACTGAAAGGGCGAGGACGATCATAACCGCCCTTAAACCTTCTCAGCGGGCTTGCTCAGATCCACGCTGCGGATGATCTTACGCACCGGCAGGATGCTCTTTGCGTTCATGGACAGCTCGTCCACGCCCATGCGCAGGAAGGTCTCGGTCAGAGCGGGGTCTGCGCCCAGCTCACCGCAGATGCCGACCCAGATGCCGTGGCGGTGGCCTGCGTCGATGGTCATCTTGATCGCCTTGAGCACTGCAGGGTGATGGGGGTTGAAGAACGGCTCCAGCTTTGCATTCTGGCGGTCCAGTGCGCAGGTGTACTGGGTCAGGTCGTTGGTGCCGATGGAGAAGAAATCACACTCAGCAGCCAGATCGTCTGCGATCAGGACAGCTGCGGGGGTCTCGATCATGGTACCGACCTCGATGTTCTGGCCGATCTTCACGCCCTCTGCCTCCAGCTCAGCACGGCACTCTGCAAGGATCGCCTTGGCATCCTGCAGTTCGCGCAGACTGGTGATCATGGGGAACATGATGCTCATGTTGCCGTATGCAGAAGCGCGCAGCAGCGCACGCAGCTGGGTCTTGAAGAAGTCCTTACGGGTCAGGCAGATGCGGATCGCACGGTAGCCCAGTGCCGGGTTCTCTTCGGGATCCAGCTTCATGTAGTCAACGGTCTTATCTGCACCGATGTCGCAGGTACGCACGACCACCTTGCGGGGCGCAAGGCTCTCCACGACCTGCTTGTATGCCTCGAACTGGTAGTCCTCGGTGGGGTAGTCCTTGCAGTTCAGGTAGACGAACTCGGTACGGAACAGACCAACGCCGCCTGCGTCGTTCTGCTGCACTGCCCCCACATCGCTCATGCCGCCGATGTTGGCATAGACCTGGATGGTCTTGCCGTCCAGCGTGGTGTTGGGCTTGCCCTTCAGCTCCTGGAGCAGGGCGAGCTTCTTCTGATCCTCCTGCTGGCGCTTGGTCAGGCTCTTGAGCAGATCCGGGGTGGGATCCACATAGACACAGGCATTGTAGCCGTCCACGACTGCCATCTTGCCGTCCCAGTCGTCCTGAATGTCCTTGCACTGGATCAGTGCGGGGATGTTCATGCTGCGGGCCAGAATGGCGGTGTGGCTGTTAGAGCTGCCCTCACGGGTGATGAAGCCCAGCAGCAGGCTCTTGTCCATACGGACCGTCTCAGAGGGTGCCAGATCCTCTGCCACGAGGATGCTCGGCTCGGTGCCCTGCAAAGACTCATTGTCTACGCCCTGCAGGATATCCAGCACAGCCTGCGCAATGTCGATCACGTCCGCGCTGCGTGCCTGCAGATACGGATCGTCCATTGCTGCAAAGACTGCTGCCTGATTGTCGCCTGCGGTCTTGACTGCATACTCTGCACACTTGTGCTGGCTCTCGATGATGTCCTTGATGGCATCCACAAAGTCATCGTCTTCCAGCATCATCGCATGGATGTTGAACACTTCGGCGATGTCCTCGCCTGCTTCGACCAGAGCCTTCTCATACAGAGCGGTCTGCTGCTCGATCGCCTTCTGCTGGGCTGCCTCAAAGCGCTCCAGCTCAGCGGCGGTATCTGCCACCTCTGCGGTAGAGATGACCGTGCTCTTTTTCTTATAGATCTTCAGCTTGCCGATGGCAATGCCATTCAAAACGCTTCTACCAGTGCCTACCTGCATATGCACACTCTCCTTCTTCAACACCGGAACCTCCGCCCCGGAAAATCCTAAAAAAGCCCCCGCAGTGCTCCCCGCGAGGGCTTCCTCATTCATCGATCAGATCAGACGTTCTCAGTCAGGAACTTTTCGAGTGCTTCTGCTGCAGCTGCTTCGTCCTCGCCCTCGACCTTAATGGTGATGGTGTCACCCTGCTTGACGCCCATGCCCATCAGAGCCATCAGCTTGCGCATATCGCAGCTCTTGCCGTTCTTCTCCAGGGTAGCAGAGCTTGCAAAACCCTTGACCAGCTTGACGAGCAGGCCAGCCGGACGAGCGTGGATGCCGCAGGCATCCTTAATGGTATACTGGAATTCCTTCATAATCATTTTCTCCTTACTTCGTCCCCATTTTGAGCCGGACGGATCCGCTCAAAAGCGTTTTTTCACCGGGGATCGTTATACATCTATTATATACCTTATACAGCTTTTTTTCATCGTTTCATATTGCCGATTTTTCTAATAAAATTTTGTTAGATTTGAACATACAGAACGGATAAAAATGACCGTTTTTTACAATTTTTTCGGCTTGTTCGCAAAATTTATGCAAAATGCGCGCTCTTTTTCTCCATAAAACCCACTGAAACAGTTCATTGAAGCATGAAATTTCCGGTCGTTCCGGAGTCATTCCACCGGGTAGCCCTCTGCGTCCAGCGGCAGCTCTGCGTAGTTTGCCGCCTGCGGCAAGGCATCCGGTTCCCCGGAGGTCTGCTGTGCAGTTCCGGCCAGCTCCTCGTCGTGGCGTTCGCCCCAGTCGCCGCTGTAATCCTCGCCGGAAGTCTGCTGCGCCTCGCCTGCAAGCTCCGCGTCATGGCGCTCGCCCCAGTCGCCGCTGTAGTCCTCCCCGGAGGTCTGCTTCGCCATTGCGTTCTGCAGATCCTTCATACCCACGACCACGCCGGAGGGGCGCTCCAGCAAATATGCCCCCACCGCCTTTTTCTTGTACACCAGCAGCACCCCATAGCGGCTCACCGCCCCTTCAGAGGCCGCCGGGATCAGCGCCGTCCACTTTTCCACCGTCTTGCCCTTATACCTGGCAAGATCCATGCCGCTCTGCTGGATCACCCCGTTGAACGCTGAAAAGCTGTCGTCCCACTTGCGGGGGATCTTGACCTTATCCGCCGTGATGGATGCGCCATCCACATCCACACCATAGCCGGTGAACCATGTCTGGATATCCTGTGCGCTCTCGATCTGGCGGTTCGCCGCCGACACTGCCACCGTGCGTGTGCTGATGTACCGCCCCAGCACCGCGCTGAACACCACCAGTGCACAGCACATCGCCCCCAGACCCACTTTTTTGAGGTTCGTTTTCTTCAAGGTCACCACAAACATACCCACGCCTCCCGCTCCCAAAGTCTCTGAGTCCATTCTATGGCGTAAGGCGCAGGAATATGACCAGCTCCGCAAGCCGCAATAAAAGCTCCTGCCGATGCATCTGCATCGGCAGGAGCTTTCAGGTTCAGTTCTTCACAAAATCATCCGGCGAAACACAGCCGCCCTGCGCCAGAACCCTTTGGAGGATCTGCAGCACGCCGTATTCGCGGTTCGACGGCGCAAGGAAGGGCACCTTCGCCCGCAAAGGTTCGCTGCCGTTTTCCATCAGGAAGCCGTACTTTGCAGTCTGAAGCATCTCGGCATCGTTGTAGGTGTCGCCAAACGCCATCATCCCGCTGCGGTCGATGCACAGCCGCTCACCCAGCTTGTCCAGCGCAGCGCCCTTGTGCACCCCGGGGTTCATCACATCCACCCAGTTTTTGCCCGCCACCGCGACCGAGAATTCGCCTGCACAGGCAGTGCCGTACACCGTATCGAACGTCTGCTGTGCATTGCCCTGCGGCAGATAAATGGTGAACTTATCCGCCGGGGCCTCCACCGCCGTCAGGTCGTCCACATATTCCACCCGTGTGTAAAAGATCCTGAACACCGGGTCGTACTGCGCAAAGCGGCGCTCGACATAAACACAGTCCAGCCCGCAGAGCATCCCGATATCCTCATTGCGTGCCGCAAGCGCTGCCAGCTTGCGCCAGCCCTCTGCCGGCATCTCGGAAACAAAGAGCGTCTCCCCCTTCCAGCGGGCAGCCCCGCCGTTGTCTCCGATGAAGATCACTTCGTCCAGAAGCTCCGGGAACATCCCCTCCAGCGTATAGAGCGGCCGCCCGCTCGCCGCCGCAAAATGGATACCCTGTGCCGCCAGTGCATGCACGGTCTGTACAAACTCCGGTGGAAATTCCCCCTGCTCGTCCAGCAGCGTTGCGTCCATATCCGATGCGATCAGGCGAATGCGATCCATTTCGTTCTCCTTTATCCCATGTAGCTGATGTTGGCATCCAGCTGCCCGGCATAGCCGTCCAGTCTGACGGTACAGCTGCCCTGCCACAGATCACAGCTCACCGGGCTGGAAGGCACACCGTAGTGCGCATTCCAGATGCTGTAACAGGTCAGGCGCTCGTACTCCACCCGGTCGCGGAACCACAAGGTAGACGCATACACGCCCGGACGGTAACCATTCAGCTTGACTTCCTCACAGAACGCCACTGCACAGTCGGTGCGCTCAGTCACGCCCAGCTTGTCGGCACGGCCGTTCCCGGTGGGGGAGGTAGAGGCTTCGGTGTCGAAATAGATGGGGTAATCCAGCTCGCGCCCGTTGAGCACATAGGCACAGCCAAAGGCTTCCTCCCGTGCTTCGTCCTCGTTGACCGCCTGACTGAAGAAGTAAACACCTACCTTCAGCCCGGCATTGCGCGCATTGGTAAAGTGCTCCTCAAACATAGGGTCCAGCACCAGCTTGCCCTCCGCGCCATAGCCGCGGTAGCCGATGCGGATAATGACAAAGCTCACTCCGGAGTCCTTGATCTTTTTCCAGTCCAGACCGGTCTGATACTTGGAAACATCGATGCCAAAGGTCACGTCTTCCTGTAACACACCGTCCTCATTAAAATGGTACAGCTTACCATCCACCGACTGGATACCGGTAAGCTTCTGGTGTGTTTCCGGGGAGTAATAATAGGTTTTTCCCTTCAGTGTCTGCCAGCCGGAATATTCCCGCTTGCCGAACAGCCACTCCCACAGCCAGCGGAGCAGGCCGTTCTCGTCCTCAAAGTCGAGACACTGCGCCTCTGCCTGCATCAGTGCGCCGGAGTCCAGCGCTTCCCGGATCTGTTCCGGGGTCAGCAGCAGCTCATTCTCCGGCAGCTGACCGGCCAGCTCCGGGTGACGCAGGCCGTTTTCCTCTGCGGGCGGCGCCATCGGATCCTGTGCGGCAAGCTCCGGCGTTTCCTGCAAAAAGCGGACCGGCTCACCCGGCTCCTCCAGCTCCAGGGGAGCTTGCTCCGGCGGTGTCTGTTCCGGCTGTGCCGCCGGCTCCTGCGGGGGCAGCGGCTGGGCGTTCTGCTCCGGCATCTGCGGCTGTTCGGGCAGAGTTTCTACTGCCGGAACCTGCTCTTTTTCGGGTTCCTGCGGCGCGCTCTGCTGCACCGTTTCGGTCAGCACAGGCTGGGGCATCGTTACTGCCAATGTTTCTGCGGCAGGCGCATCCAGTACGCCGCCTGCTGCGGCCGTGCAAAGGATGGTGAAGGCCGCGGCTGCGCTCACCAGTTTTTTCAAGGTCTGCTTTTTCATCGGGGGGCTTACCTCCATGCTTTTTGTTGAAGCATCTATCGTATCACGCCGTTTTGCGCGGCGCGTTTATTCCAAAGCGGCATATTTTCAGTATACACCCACGGGCGCGATTCCGTCAATCACACTCATAGCATCGCACAAAGTGCCATCCTTCTCCGAAAGATGCCCCAAACACGATACGCACCAGTCTCCCGGATCATTGCAGCTTACAGCAATTTCAAAAAATTGGAAGGAATTTCGCGGTTTTCTCTTGCTGTCTTGACAGGTGTATGGTATGATATTGAACATCAGCTTTTTGGAGTTTTGGGATAGAGGTTTACAGAAAGGTCATTACTCATGGAAAATGTGAAAGATTTTTTAAAACGGAAAGATATCGTCATCACCCCGCAGC
>CAZUDU010000053.1:0-10414 GCA_964619455.1 uncultured Faecalibacterium sp. | reverse complement strand
TTTTTGATACAGCCGGAGAGGTTGTTTGCGCAAAAAAGCGTTTTTTGCCGGTCAAACCGGGGCAGTTGGGGCTGCGCCAGAGCGATGCGCTGTTCCATCACACGGTCGCATTGCCGGAACTGCTGGACGAGCTTGCGCAGGAAGTTGATCTGACAAAGGTCGCAGCCGTAGGCGTCTCGCAAAAGCCGCGCCCCGCACAAGGGAGTTATATGCCCTGTTTTCTTGCAGGCGTCAATGCGGCAACTGCTTTTGCGCGTGCAAAAGACCTGCCGCTGGTGTATACGACCCACCAGCAGGGGCATGCGGCGGCAGCTCTCTATGCGGCAAAAGGAGAAGGGCTTTTTCAGCAGAAAGTATTGATGTTCCATATTTCCGGCGG
This sequence comes from uncultured Faecalibacterium sp., assembly GCA_964619455.1. Lineage (GTDB taxonomy): Bacteria > Bacillota > Clostridia > Oscillospirales > Ruminococcaceae > Faecalibacterium. The sequence goes on along the minus strand of CAZUDU010000053.1, from coordinate 10,035 downwards.
AACGACAGATCTTCTACTCTGTGACGAGGTGCGTCAGATCACGACACTGGGGACCAGCTCGGATCTGTACGCAGGTCAGGCGGTGGATCGGGTCGGCGTAAAGCTTGGGTTTGCATTCCCCGCCGGTGCAGAGGTCTCTCGGATGGCAGCACAGTGTACGGAAGAGATCCGCCCCAAGTCCAGTGTTCGCGGAATGGAATGCAGCCTTTCCGGCCTGGAGAATCAGTGCAACGCACTCCTTGCCGCAGGAAAAACACCGGAATATGTCTGTAAATACTGTCTGCTCTGTGTGGCGGATACAGTCGTTAAAATGACGAAGGCTGCACAAAAGGAATATCCCGGTCTGGAGGTCGTCTGCGCAGGCGGCGTGATGAGCAGTGATCTTATCCGCAGCTGGGTGCAGCAGCGCCTGCCGAAGGTCCACTTTGTGCCGGGGCAGTATTCCAGCGATAATGCGATCGGTGTTTCGATCCTTGCTGCACGGGAGGCCGGGTTATGGCTCAGGTGATCTCTGTTTCCGAGCTGAACCGCTACGTCAAAACGCTTTTGGATGTGGACGATGGACTGTTCGACCTTGCACTGCGCGGAGAGATCGCAAATTTTGTACAGAATGCCCGCAGCGGACACTGTTACTTCACCTTGCGGGACGAGCAGTGCAGTGTGAAGGCTGTTATGTTCCGGACAGATGCGCGCCGGCTTGTTTTCCGCCCGGAAGAGGGGATGCGGGTCGTGGTGCGCTGCCGTGCGACTCTTTACGAGCGCGATGGTGCGTTTCAGCTCTATGTCAACGAGATGTTCCCGGACGGTCTGGGAGCGGCTCAGCTGGCACTGGAACAATTGAAGGCGAAGCTCAATGCAGAAGGTCTGTTTGCGGCTGAGCATAAAAAAGAACTGCCGGAGTATCCGCGCTGCATTGGTGTGGTGACGAGCAAGACCGGCGCGGCGCTTCAGGACATCCGGAACGTGATCACGCGCCGCTGGCCGGCGGTGAAACTGTTGCTGTGCCCGGTCACAGTGCAGGGCTTTGAAGCGGCAGAACAGATCGCTGCTGCGATCCGGACGCTGGACAAAAGCGGTAAGGTCGATGAGATCATCGTGGCACGCGGCGGCGGCAGCCGGGAGGACCTTTGGGTGTTCAACGCGGAGGTCATCGCGCGGGCGGCGTTCGCCTGTAAAACACCCTTGATCAGTGCGATCGGGCATGAGATCGATTATACGATCCTGGATTTTGTGGCGGACAAGCGTGCACCCACACCGTCTGCCGCTGCAGAGCTTGCTGTCCCGGATCGACAGGCTCAGTTGGATAAATTACACTTTTTACAACAGAATTTCTTAAAAACAGTACAAAACCGGCTCGCGTTGTGGTATAATGAGGGTGAGCGGTACAACTTGGCGTTGGAGCAAGGGCTTGCAAAAAAGATGCTGGAGAGCCGTCGTCTGTCGTTGGAACGGCTGGAACAGCAGATTTGTTTGCAGCAAAAACAATGCCTTGACGAGAAAAAGCAGCAGCTCCGGCATGCAGCAGCGCTTGCCAGCTCACTGGATCCGTACAGCGTACTGGCACGCGGATATACGATGCTCAAACTGCCCAATGGCAGGATCTGTGCGGTCGATGATCTGCAGCAGGATGACACGATTTATGTTCACAGCGTTTCCCACCGGGCAAAATGCCAGGTAGAAACGGTGGAGGAGATCAATGAGAGCACCTAAAAGCTATGAAGAAGGGATCGTTCGTCTGGAAGAGATCCTGACAAAGATGCAGAGTGAAGAAACTTCGCTTGCGGATTCGGTCAAGTTGTACGCAGAAGCTGCAACTCTGATGGAATACTGCCACACCGCGCTGGAAAAGGCGGCGCTGCAGATCGAAGAGATCGACGCGCGGATCATGCGCACCGGCACCGCATCACAGGAGGAAAACTGAGATGGATTACCATGCACAGTATCAGCGTTATCTGGAGCAGATCACGGGGGATCTGCAGGCAGCGTGTGAAGCTTTCCTGCCGGAAACATCGGAGGTGTGCCGTGCGGCACGATACAGCCTGCTTTCCGGAGGGAAACGCGTGCGTGCAGTGCTGACCCTGAGCGTTTGTGAGATGCTGGGAGGAGACTTTCAGGCAGCCGGGCAGTTTGCTGCTGCGGTGGAGATGCTGCATTGCTATTCACTGATCCATGACGACCTGCCCTGCATGGACAACGACGATATGCGCCGCGGACGGCCTTCCTGCCACAAGGCGTTTGGAGAAGCGACCGCGATGCTCGCTGGTGATGTACTGCTGACGGAAGCGTTCGATGTGATCGCGAATGCACCTGCTTCGACATCGGCAAAAGTCCGTGCGGCGCAGGCTCTGGGTATGGGTGCCGGAAGCCGCGGCATGATCTATGGGCAGGAGCTGGATCTGAAATACGAGGCGCTCGCCGCTTCGGAGGAACAGCTTCGTTTGATCCACCGCAATAAGACCGGTGCTTTGATCAACGCCGCCGTTCAGATGGGCGCAGCGGCAGCTGACGCCACAGCGGTGCAATGCGCAGCGCTGGAGCGGTATGCTTATGGGATCGGGCTGGTCTTTCAGATCGTGGACGATGTTCTGGATGTAACGAGCACCCCGGAGCAGCTGGGGAAGCCGATCGGAAGTGATCAGGACAACGGCAAAACGACCTTTGTGACCCTTTATGGTGCAGAAGGTGCCCTTGCTCTGGCACAAAAGATCAACGAGGAAGTCTGCAAAGAACTGAGGGAAGCGTTCGGAGACCGGGCAAACTTCCTGCAGCTTCTTGCTCAGCAGCTTTTAATGCGGAAGAATTAAATATTTCAATACAGGAAAAGGAAGAATACTATGCAGTTGATTCAACAGATCCTTTCTTATAACCAGATCATTACGGTCTCGATCCTGAGCTGGTTCATTGCACAGGTTTTAAAGACGATCATCAATTTCATCCTTCTTGGCAAATTCCAGGTGGAACGTATGTGGGGCGATGGCGGTATGCCCAGTGCCCACAGTGCAACGGTTTGTTCGATGGCGATCGCAACGGGGCGCTGTATGGGATTCGACTCTGCCATTTTTGCGGTTGCGGCCATCGTTGCCATCATTACCATGCACGATGCAATGGGCGTTCGCTATGAAACTGGTGAGCAGGCAAAGGTGCTGAATCAGATGATCGAAAACTGGATCACTCTGAGCGAGAAGAATGTGCCTTTCCTGCAGAACATGCATCTGAAGGAAATGGTAGGGCATACGCCGTTGCAGGTCTCGGCTGGTTTTCTGGTTGGTGTGATCGTAGGCTTTTTGTACCCTATGGTGTAACACCCTGCATTTGTAAAGTATTACATTAAAAGGAACGGTGATTATGAGAGCATCACTGTTGGACCGGATCAACTCTCCGGTCGATTTAAAAAAGCTGTCCCCGTCACAGGTCGAGCTGCTTTGCACAGAGATCCGACAGTTTCTTTTGGAGAATGTCTCCAAAACGGGTGGGCATCTGGCTTCCAATCTGGGCGTTGTAGAGCTAACGGTTGCCCTCCACAGAGTTCTTGAGACCCCTAAGGACAAGATCGTTTTCGATGTAGGACACCAGTGCTACACCCATAAGATCCTGACTGGACGCAAGGATCAATTCGACAAACTGCGCCAGTTGGATGGACTGTCCGGTTTTCCAAACCCGAATGAGAGCGAACACGATGCGTTCATTGCGGGGCATGGCAATACCGCTCTCTCACTTGCCATCGGCATGGCATGGGCAAAGAAGCTTCGTGAGGAAGGCGGGCTGGTCGTTGCCGTGATCGGAGATGGAGCTTTTACCGGCGGCATGATCTATGAGGGGATGAACAACATCGAAAAGCTGGACAACCTTCTGGTGATCTTGAACGACAACAAGATGTCCATCTCCAAAAACGTAGGTGCATTGGCACGGTACCTGACCCATCTGCGGACGACCACGGCATATTTTGATGCAAAGGAGAATGTCCGTTCTGTCCTGGACAAGGTTCCTCTTGTGGGCAAACCGCTGAAAAAGACCCTGCAGGATGGAAAAACGCTCATTCGCCGTGCGATGTATCATTCCACGATGTTTGAGGATATGGGGTTCCACTACGTTGGGCCGGTGGATGGACATAACGAAAAAGAAATCGAACAGATGTTGCGCAACATCAACCAGCAGCCGGGTCCTCATTTTATGCATGTTGTGACCCAAAAAGGAAAAGGTTATCGCCCTGCGGAGATCAATCCGGGCAACTATCATGGTGTTTCTGCGTTTGATCCGGAAGGAATGCCGGATCCGGAGCTTGCACCGCAGGAATCCTTCTCCACGGTATTTGGAAAAGCGCTGGAACGGGAGGGTGCACTGGATCCGCGGATCTGTGCGATCACAGCGGCTATGAAATACGGCACCGGACTGCAGTTCTTCGCACATACGCATCCGGAACGCTTCTTTGATGTAGGCATGGCGGAACAGCATGCGGTGACCTTTGCAGCGGGGCTTTCCAGCCAGAACATGCTGCCGGTCGTCTGCATTTATTCCACCTTCCTGCAGCGCTCGTATGATCAGATCGTGCATGATGTGAATCTGCTCAAGAAGGATGTTGTGTTTGCGATCGACCGCGCGGGATTCGTTCCGGCAGACGGGGAGACCCATCAGGGGATCTATGATGCTGCATTCCTCAGCCAGCTGAATCTGCCGATCTATGCGCCCTCAAATTATGAGGAGCTGAAGTATTGGCTGCACGAGATCCTGCAAAAGGGGAATGGCCCTCGTGCGATCCGCTATCCGCGCGGCGGCGAGCCAAAGTGTCTGGCGCAGTACGGCTGCTCTGGTCAGGAATACGACTTCCTCGTGAAGCGAGCCGGCGCTGAAGTGGTGCTTATCAGCTATGCCGATGAGTTGGAAGCGGTTTTGGGAGCTGCCCAAAAACTGTACGAAGCATCGATAAAATGCGATGTCGCAAAGCTTGTAAAGATATACCCCTTTACAGATTGTTTTGTCGATGCTATGAAGAATTACAAGATTGTTTTGTTTGCCGAGGAAGGTGTGGCGAACGGCGGGATCGGTGAGCATCTTTGCTGCACCTTACAGCAAAAGGGCTGGCAGGGCATCTTTTTGTACCATGCGGTCCAGACAGCTTGCCTGCCTCATGCGACAGTCCCGCAGATCCGTCTGGCTGCAGGTCTGGATGCAGAAAGCCTCGTGCAGAATGTAATGTGTGCTCTTACGAAAGGAGATCATCACTCGTGAAAATTCGGTTGGATCAATATCTGGTTCAGAATGGCCTTGTGCAGAGCAGAGAACGTGCAAAGGCGCTGATCATGTCCGGCATCGTTTTTGTCAATGAACAGAAGGTCGATAAGGCTGGCGAAATGATCAAGGAAGACGCAAAGGTTGAAGTGCGCGGACATGACATCGGTTATGTCAGCCGCGGCGGCCTGAAGCTGGAAAAGGCAATGAAGTGCTTCCCGCTGACCCCGAACGGAAAGGTCTGTATGGACATTGGCGCGTCCACCGGCGGCTTTACCGATTGTATGCTGCAGAACGGTGCGGTCAAAGTCTATGCAGTGGATGTTGGCTACGGTCAGCTGGCGTGGAGCCTGCGCACCGATGAGCGCGTGATCAATATGGAGCGCACCAACATCCGGAACGTTACGCCGGAGGATCTTGCCGAGCCGGTCGAATTTTTCAGTGTGGATGTTTCCTTCATCTCGCTGTTCCATATTTTCCCGGTCGCGCAGCGGATCACTACGCCGGATGCAATGGGTGTCTGCCTTGTGAAGCCTCAGTTCGAGGCCGGGCGTGAGAAGGTCGGTAAGAATGGCGTCGTGCGTGATCCTGCGACCCACCGCGAGGTACTCTGCAAGGCGATGAGCTATGCTGTGTCCAACGGCTTTTCGGTCATGGGGCTGGATTTTAGCCCGGTAAAGGGGCCGGAAGGCAATATTGAATACCTCATGTTCGTGCAAAAGAGTGCTGAACCGGCTGCTCTGGACGAGGCTGTAGCTGAGCAGGTAGTCACCGCCAGCCATTCGACGCTGGATCGCTGATCGAACACCCACACGGGATCGAAGGGAAGGTTCTGAATGACAGTCTGCATTTCTCCCAACCCCGGCAAAATCTCCGCAAACGAGATCGCACTCCGGGCGGCTCAGATCTTATTGAATCACGGCGCGGCGGTCGTGATGTGCGAGGCATTCCGCGAAAGCTGCAGCGCGATGGGGGTGACCTATCTCCCACAGACAGAATGCCTGGAACGCGCCGATGTGATCCTGACGATCGGCGGGGATGGAACGATCCTTCATGAAGCGGAACTCTCACTGCGCTATTCCAAGCCCATTCTGGGCGTCAATTTGGGGCGCTGCGGATTTCTTGCGACCTGCGAGATCCATGAGATGGAAACAAAACTCGCAGCGGTCGCGCGCGGGGAGTTCCAGCTGGATCACCGTATGCTTTTGTACGTCCGCATCCTTGGCAATGATATATGGGAAGGCCATGCACTGAATGACGTAGTCGTTGCAAAAGGACGTTTGCAGCAGGCGATCGATTTCAGCGTCTACTGCGATGATATCCTGGTAGAGCATTACCGCGGCGATGGCGTTGTGGTAGCGACTCCTACCGGCTCCACAGCATATTCGCTTGCCGCGGGCGGCCCCATTCTGGACTCTCAGACGAAAGGCATCGTTGTGACCCCGATCTGTCCGCACAGCCTTGCGTGCCCCGCAATGGTCTTTGCGCAGGAACGCAAGCTCAATGTCTGTGTGGGGCAGGTCGCAGACGGAGAAGTCATCATCAGCTGTGATGGCAATGATGGTTATCCCTTGAAAGCAGGTGCAACGGCAGAGATCCGTCTGTCGGATCAGGTCGTAAAGTTGATCACGTTTGGACGCGCGGATCAGTTTCAGGCGATCGACCAGAAACTGCGAAGCCGGCGATAAAAGGAGAAACAGCAATTATGGGACGAAACCGAAAAGAAGATGCCCGAAGCAAGACCGAGCGTCAGCAGACGATCTTGCGTCTCGTGCAGGAACAGCCCATCAGTCGGCAGGAAGTGCTGCTGGAGCATCTGCGTGCCGAAGGCTTCGACGTCACGCAGGCAACGATCTCCCGCGATATCCGGGAGCTTTGTCTGGTAAAAGCGGCCACCGCCGACGGCTACCGTTATGTCTCCAGCAGAAACGAAAGCTACAACCCAAAGACCCAAAGCCGCTTCGAGACGATTTTTTATGAGTCGGTGCTCGGTGTGGACTATGCGGGGCATGTTGTGCTGGTAAAATGCTACTCCGGCATGGCAAATGCAGCGTGTGAGGTTTTTGACGCATTGCAGTGGAAAAACGTTGTCGGCACTCTTTCGGGCGATGGCACGTTTTTGATCGTTGCCCGTTCTGAGCGGGATGCTAAGACGATCTGTTCGGAACTGGCCCGGTATGTAGGGCAGAAATAAGGTAAGAGAGGTCACGCTATGTTAAACAGTCTTCAAATTGAAAATGTTGCGGTCATCCAGAAGACTGAGGTACATTTTGAGCCGGGGCTGAACGTTTTGACTGGCGAGACCGGTGCAGGTAAATCCATCCTGATCGATTCCATCAATGCGATTCTGGGCAACCGAACCTCAAAGGATCTGGTGCGCACGGGTGCCGCAAAGGCGGTGATCCGCGCATCCTTTGAGAATATCCCGCTTTCGGTGCAGGCAAAGTTGGAAGATGCCGGTTACGAGCGCTCAGACGCATTGCTGCTGAGCCGTGAGATCACCGCAGAAGGAAAAACAAGCTGTCGGATCAATGGGATGCCCGCCACGGCAGCGGTCCTGCGGGAGCTGTGCGGTGGTCTGATCAACATCAACGGCCAGCATGATTCGGTCGGCCTGCTGAACCCGGCGCATCATCTGGGCATTCTGGATGATTACGCACAGAATGATTCTGTCTATCAGGAATACTATGCGCTCTACAAAGAGCTGGTCAAGGTCAAGCGCGAGCTGGATGCGATGATCACCGATGAGGCCGAAAAGCAGCGCAAGATCGATCTTTTGAGCTATCAGGTGCAGGAGATCGAGGACGCAGGCCTGACAGCCGGAGAAGAGCAGACTCTGGAAAGCCGGCGCAAGGTGCTGGCAAATGCATCGACCATCCGGGATCGCATTGCGCAAAGCTATGCGTTGCTTTCCGGTGATGACGAAGCGGCGGGCGCGGTCGATCTTCTGCGGGAAGCCTCGAATGCGATCGACTCTGCCGCACAGTTGGACGAAGCACTTTCTGCGGCGGCAGGTCAGCTGCTCGACCTTTATTATTCCGCAAAGGATGTAGCAGCAGATCTGATCGACCGGCTGGATTCGTATGATACGAATGACGCTGAGCTGGATGAAATCGAACAGCGGCTGGATCTTTTGTATAAGCTCAAGCGCAAGTACGGTGATACGGTCGAAGATGTCATCGCCTTTGGACAGAAGGCGCGGGAAGAGCTGGAACGCATCCAGTTTTCGCAGGAGCGGCACGACCAGCTGCAGGCAGAAAAGCTCCGGCTTTATACTATTGCCCGCGAAAAGGCAGAGCAGCTGACCCAGACCCGTTTGAAGGCATTTGAGGATCTGAACACCCGGATCTCGGATACACTGGATTTCCTGAACATGCCGGGTGTGCGCATGACACTGCGCCATACCCGCGGGCCGCTGGCAAGCCACGGGCAGGATAGCATCGAGTTCTATATCTCGACAAATCCCGGCGAAGCACCTAAACCCTTGGCCAAAATCGCGTCCGGCGGTGAGCTGAGCCGCATTACGCTGGCGATCAAGAATGCCATGGCAGAAAAGGATGCTGTGCCCACCGTCATCTATGACGAGATCGACAGCGGCGTTTCCGGCAAGGCGGCAAGCCGCATCGGTGAGGTGTTGCGTCAGAGTGCGAAAGGGCATCAGATCCTTTGCATTACTCACACCGCACAAATCGCGGCATTGGCTGACTGCCACCTGCTGATCCAGAAGAACATCACCAATGAACGCACCTATACCGAGATTTATCCGCTGGACGAGAACGGCAGAGTGGATGCACTGGCGCGTCTGATCTCCGGCGATCACGTGACCGAGCTGGCTCTTGCCAATGCCCGCGAGATGCTGGGTCTGGCAGGAAGATGAACGGATCTTGTCCGCGGTTTATAAACGGTATCAAGGCTTGACAAGCCATTTCCATTGTGATAAAGTAATATCCGTGAAAGGCGTTGACGGGAACCGAGTACCTTGATGCGCTCTGCCCAGAGAGGCTCCGGTTGGTGAAAGGAGCGTGCAGAGCAGCAGGGGAAATACCTCCCTGAGCTGCAGGCTGAACTTTCAGTAGGCTGTGCCGCGTGCGAGCGTTACAAACGCAGGAGTGTTGCTCTACTCTGGGGCCTGCACTCGTGAGGCTGCATCTGTGAAGGTGCGGCAAACAGAGGTGGTACCGCGAATTTTATCGCCCTCTGCCAAATTTAAGTTTGGCGGAGGGCGTTTTATTTTTTCCCTCTGCCCAAGAAACAGGAGGAAATTCCCATGACTTTGTATGAAGAACTGAAAGCCCGTGGTCTGGTCGCCCAGATCACCGACGAAGAGATCATCGATGTGATCAACAACGGTAAGGCGACCTTCTACATCGGCTTTGACTGCACGGCCGACAGCCTGACCGCTGGCCACTTTATGGCTCTGACCCTGATGAAGCGTCTGCAGATGGCTGGCAACAAGCCCATCGCACTGATCGGCGGCGGCACCACCATGATTGGCGACCCCTCTGGCCGCACCGATATGCGCAAGATGCTGACCAAGGAAGACATCGCACACAATGCAGCCTGCTTCAAGAAGCAGATGGAGAGCTTCATCGACTTCTCGGAGGGCAAGGCTCTGATGGTCAACAATGCCGACTGGCTGCTGAACCTGAATTACGTCGAGCTGCTGCGCGAGGTCGGTGCCTGCTTCTCGGTCAACAATATGCTGCGCGCAGAGTGCTACAAGCAGCGTATGGAGAAGGGCCTGTCCTTCCTTGAGTTCAACTACATGATCATGCAGAGCTACGACTTCTACTACATGTTCCAGCACTA
>CAZUDU010000052.1:0-10671 GCA_964619455.1 uncultured Faecalibacterium sp. | reverse complement strand
GCGTGATCTTTGATATGGACGGGCTGATGTTCGACACCGAGCGGATGTGGGCAACGTTCTGGGAACCCGCTCTGGCAACGCTGGGGCTTTCTTATAAGGAGGGGCTTGCAGACGCAGCACGCGGCAGCGCGGGCGAGAGCATGAACCGCATCCTGCGCCAGTTTTACGGGGAGGACTGCGATGTAAAGGGCATTACGGCTGCGCTCCAGCGGGAGGCAGACCGCGCCTTTGAAGCCCCCGTGCCCAAAAAGCCGGGCCTGGACGCGCTGCTGGCGTGGCTGAGTGCGCGAGGCATCCCGATGGCAGTGGCATCCTCCAGCCGCCGGGCATCCATCCTGCACCACCTCGACAACTGGGGTCTGACGCATTACTTCAAAGCCGTGGTCTCCGGCGAGGACGTCACCGAGTCCAAGCCCAACCCGGAGATCTTTCTGCTGGCGGCAAAGGAGCTTGGCACTGCGCCCCAGCGCACCCTCGTTCTGGAGGACAGCCACAACGGCATCCGCGCAGGCGCGGCAGGCGGCTTTGTCACCGTGATGGTGCCGGATCTGATGCCCGCCAACGAAGAGATGTGCACACTGTTCACCGCACAGTGCGCCAGCCTGCACGAGGTGCAGAAGAAGCTGGAGGCGGGAGAGTTTTGAACACATTTCTGCACCGTTGTTGAAAAAACGCCCGCGGTATGGTACGATTTATACACTAAGCATACACTAAAACCAAAGGCGGGAGCATATCATGACCAAAAAAGAAGAGATCCTGAGCCTGCTCACCCGGCATGCGGCGGGCAGTTCCGCTCTGGAAGCCGAGGGCTTCACCACCCTTGAGCTTGCCCAGCAGCTCAAAATGCAGCGCTCCAACGTGAGCACCCTGCTCAACGAGCTGGTGGAGGACGGCAAGGTGGAAAAGATCACCGGGCGTCCGGTGCGTTACCGCGCGGCAGCGCAGAGCCATGTCAGCCGCACCGAGGGTTCCTGCTTCAAGGTGCTGGACGGCTGCGAGGGCAGCCTGAAACCGATGATCCAGATGGCAAAGGCTGCGATCCTGTACCCGGAGCACAGCCTGAACACCCTGATCGTCGGTCCCTCCGGCTCCGGCAAAACGACCTTCGCCTACCTGATGTACCAGTTTGCACAGGAGTGCGGTGTGATCGCGCCCGATGCGCCCTTTGTGCGAATGAGCTGCCACGAGGAAGAGCCCGCTGCCAATCTGGAGCAGCGGCTGTTCGGCGCAGGCGGCGCAATGGAGCGCGCCCGCACCGGCGTGCTTCTGGTGGACAACCTGAACCACCTGCCCACGACCCTGCGCGAGCGGCTGCTGGATGCCGCAGCGATCGAATCCCCTGACCGGGAGGATATCATCCTGATCTGTGCCATGAGCGACAAGGTGCGCCAGACCATCATGGAAGGGTGCTCCATCCGCTTTTCCGCCAAGATCGAGCTGCCCAGCCTTGCCGCCCGCCCAATGGCAGAGCGGCTGGCTCTGGTCAAGCGCTTTCTGGGGGAGGAATCCGTCCGCATGAAGCACACCCTGCGGGTCAACGAGGAGCTTTTATACTGCCTGTGCCTGTACCACTGCGAGCACAACGTGATGCAGCTCAAGAACGATATCCGTCTGGGCTGCGCCAACGCCTATGTGCGCGCGTTCCAGAGCGAAGAGGACGAGCTGCCGCTCTACCTGAACGATTTCCCGGTCAGCGTGCGGCGCGGGCTGCTCTACTACAAAAAGAACCGCGACCAGCTCGAAACGCTTATCCCGCAGGGCTACTCCTATGTCTTTTCTGAGGATGACATGCGCAAGGAGGATCACCGCACCGAATCCATCTCGGAGGTGGCGCACGGCTCGATCAGCGAGTCGATCTACGACATCATCGACCGCAAGGCCGAGCTGCTCAAGAAGCGCGGCATCGGGGAGGACGATATCGGGCGGATCATCAACGCAGAGCTGGAATACGACATGAAGCGCATCACCTCCCAGATCAGCCAGAACAAGGTCAGCCGGGACGCGCTGTACAAGATCATGGACCGGCGGATCGTGGACATGGTGGACGCCGTGCTGAAGCAGGCGAGCCGCCAGCTGAACAAAGTCTACCCGGAAACGACCTTCTACGGGCTTTGCCTGCATCTGTCCTCGGTCATCGAGCGGGGCGGCTCGTCCCAGCAGCGGCTCTCCAACGAAAAGATCCTGGAGGTCATCGAGAATTACCGGGACGAATACGCCCTGTGCACCCGGCTCGTGGCGGCGATCGAGCAAGAGATGGAGTTGAGCCTTTCCATCGATGAAGCGGTCATCCTGACCCTGTTTTTGTGCAACGCCAACACCGCCAGCTCTGCGGAAAAAGGTCCCGTGCTCCTGATCGCGATGCACGGCGACTCCACTGCCTCTTCGATGGCAGAGGTCGTCAACGCACTGGCAGGCAGCGGCAACACCTACGCCTACGATATGCCGCTGGACAAGGATGTGCAGCAGGCGTGCGATGAGCTGAAGGTCATGGTGCAGGAGATCGACCGCGGGCACGGCATCCTGCTGTTGTACGACATGGGTTCGCTGCGCACGATGGCAGAGCTGATCACCAAGGAGACCGGCGTGCCCATCCGCACCGTGGCACTGCCCGCCACCCTGATCGCAATGGACTGCGCCCGCAAGGCGTGCAGCATGGAATCGCTGGACGATATCTGCGACAGTGCACAGGACAGCTTCCGGGATTTCTGCACCCACATCCTGGAGCCGACCGGACGTCCGCGCACCCAGAAGGTCATCCTGACTCTGTGCATGACCGGGCAGGGCGGTGCGCTGCAGATGAAGCACTATCTGGAAAAGAATGCCGCACTCAACGATATGGAGGTCATCCCGCTGGCGGTCAGCGACCGGCGTGCACTGCTCACCGAGGTCAACCGACTCAAGGAACGGCACGAGATCTACTGCGTCATCGGCACTTACGACCCCGAACTGCACGGCATCCCGTTCATCTCGGTGGTGCAGTTGTTCGAGACCCCGGTCGATAAGCTGGATATCCTGCTCAGCATGCCGGAAAGCGAGCGCGAAAAGGTCAACTATGAGATGATCTACGCCTATCTGGAAGAGCAGGTGCAGACGCTGGACACCCGCATCCTACGCAAGTGCCTGCCCAAGGCGATCGCCAAGCTGAAAAAGGCGGCGCAGGGGCTGACGCAGGAGCAGGAGCTGGGGCTGTTTTTGCACATCGCCTGTGCGGTGGATCGCATCCAGAGCGGCGAAGTCATGCCGGAGAACCCCAACCGCCAGACCCTGATCCGCAGCAACAAGCGGCTGTACAATGACCTGCGCGAGATCATGACCGGCATCGAAGATGCATTCGGCATCCGTTTTTCGGACGACGAGCTTGCGTATATTATCGGGATCGTCAAAAAGATCTGATATTTTGTGTATAACCTGACCAAACACTAGGATACAACCAAACGCCCTCATCCTCCCGGATGGGGCGTTTTTGTTTTGGTAAAGCGGCTCGCCCTCTCAGCTTCGCTGCGCTCAGCAGCGCTCCCAGAGGGAGAGGCGGACCCGGACAACGTGAGCGGACGGAGAGGGCGAGGACACTTATCGAAAGAAATCACCGCGCTTTTTCCTCTCATAAAAAAATATTCAAAAAACAGAAACATTTTTTCGGCCGTTAGTGTATGACCGCGCGGCTTTTTTGCGCCGAAAAAACGCTCCAGTTTTTTCGCAAAACGTCAAAACCGACCCGCCGGGCGGCGGTTCCGGGCATTTTTTTCGAGGTCGAGTGTTTAAAATCCGATCCGAAGCGTATAATTTTTGATTTTTCAGCCGTTTTGGGGTCGTTTGACACAAAGTGTATGAAACTGTATACTCGCATCATGAGATGCGGCGCCCGCAAAGCCCGCAAGTTTATAGAAAAGGAGAGATATCCATGGCAATGACCCCGGACGAACTGATCGACACTTCTATGATGCTGATCGTCCATTCCGGCGATGCGCGTGCCGCAGCATTCCGCGCATTGCAGGCAGCCAAAGAGGGCGACTTTGCACAGGCAAAGGAGCTGATGGCTGAGTCCAAGGCAAAGGCACTGGAAGCACACCACATCCAGACCGGTCTGCTGGCAGACGAGGGCAACGGCGAAGGCCCGCAGGTCTCGCTGCTGCTGGTGCACGCACAGGATCACCTGATGACCAGCATGCTGGCACAGGAGCTGATCGCTGAGATCATCGATCTGCACGAGAAAAAGGCGGACAAGTAACCTACACACATTATTTACTAAGGAGGATATTCCATAATGGAAACCAAAAAAAGCGCCATTGAACGCTTTGCTGAAAGCAAGTTCATGAAGACCTTGCAGACCGGAAGCCAGAAGTTTGCTTCCAATGAAGTCTTCTCCACGATCTCCAGCGGTATGATGGTCGGCATGAGTCTGCTGATGATCGGTGCCGTCATTCAGGTCATTTGCGCACTGGGCAACCTGATTTTTGGCTGGGATCCCGCAAGTGCATCCTATCAGGCATTCTATCTGCCCTACAAGCTCACCACCGGTCTGATGGGCTTCTTCATGTGCTTCTCCATTGCATTCAACTATGCAAAGCGCAAAAAGCTCAACCAGCTCCAGGCTGGCTACACTGCGATCGTCTGCTACATTCTGGTCGTGGCACCTCCGGTCTCCGCTTCCACTCTGGCGGCTGACGGCTCCATCCTGTCCACCTTCGATGCTCTGAATCTGGGCAACCTCGGCACCGGCGGTATGTTCGTTGCCATGATCGTGGGCATCTGCTCTGTCATGATCAGCAACTTCGTGATCAAGCACGACTGGACTCTGAAGTTGCCCGACGTTGTGCCCGAAGGCATTGCGCACTCCTTCAACGCCATCATTCCGATGGGCGTCAACATCATCGTTTGGTATGGCATCTCCCTGATCATCTCCACGCTGTCCGGCGGCGCACTGACCCTGTCCAGCCTGATCACCCTCATCCTGTCTGTGCCGGTCGGCTACCTGACCTCCACCCCGGGTATGTTCATTGTTCTGGCACTGGCTCAGCTCTGCTGGTTCTTCGGTATCCACGGCACCTCCGTTATCTTCACCGCTATCATGGTTCCGTATATCACCGCTTACACCACCAACGGCATGCTGGCTGCTTCCGGCGAAGCTCTGATGTGGTTCCCCATCTTCCTGTATGGCGCAAACGGCATCTGCGGCGGCGCCGGCAACACTCTGGTGCTGAGCATTATGGGTCTCAAGAGCAAATCCGAGCGCATCCGTGCCGTCTCCAAGGCATCTGTCGGTCCCGGCTTCTTCGGCATCAACGAGCCTGCGATCTTCGGCTACCCCATCATGTACAACGGCATCTTCCTGATCCCGTTCATCCTTTGCCCCATCGTGGTCGCTGTCTTCATGCTGATCGCCTACACCTTCGGTCTGATGGCCTATCCGCAGGTCCTGATCATGACCACTCTGCCGGTCGTCTTCTCCAGCTTCCTCAACTCTCTGGACTGGCGTAATGCCGTGTTTGCTCTGCTGATGTTCCCCGTCTGCTGGGCAGTCTGGTATCCGTTCTTCAAGGTCTACGAGAAGCAGTGCATCGCAGAGGAAGAGGCTGCAAAGGCTGCTGCAAACGACTGAGATCTAAACTAAGCTATCACCCTTCGTTCATCATACAAACAGCCGGTTGAAAAGCGGGCCGGTTCTCAAAAGGACCGGCCCGCTTTTTGGCCTGGCGCATCCAAAAGGAGAAACTAAACATGAAAAAGAGAAGACTTGGCATCTCCCTGTACCCGGAGCGCGGCACCTTTGAGCAGGATGTCGCTTACATGGAAAAGGCTGCCGCCCTCGGCTTTGATGTGCTGTTCATCGCCCTGCTGGGCGCCGGCAGCCGCGATGAGACCATTGCCCGCTACAAGCCCCTGATGACCAAGGCAAAGGAGCTGGGCTTTGAGATCGAGGCAGACGTCAACCCGATGGTCTTTTCCACGATGGGTGTCAACGCCAGCTTCTTCCGCGGCCCGCTGGATCTGTCCTTCTTCACTGAGCTGAACGTGGACATCCTGCGCCTGGATCTGGGCATGAACGACATGGAAGAGGCCTTCCTCTCCAAGAACAAGGCAGGCATCAAGATCTGCGTCAACGGCTGCAACACGCAGGATCACATCGGCCATGTGCTGGCAGCGGGCGGCGATCCGGATATGCTGCTGGGCTGCCACAACTACTACCCCCACCGCTATACCGGCCTGACGCTGGAGCACTTTGAAAAGGGTTCTGCTCCCATGGTCAAGCACAACATCCGCCTGCAGTCCTTTGTCAGCTCCTGCAACCCGGATGCCTTCGGCCCCTGGCCTGTCACCGAGGGTCTGCCCTCCATCGAGATGCACCGCGAGTGGCCCATTGAAGCACAGGTCAAGCACTATGTCATGATGGGCTATGTGGATGACATCATCATCTCCAACGCCTACGCGACCGATGACGAGCTGAAGGCAATGGCTGCCGCAAACTGCGACCGCGTAATGTTCAACATGACCCCCGTCGAGGGTCTGCCGGAGCAGATGCAGAAGCGTCTGCGCATGGATCTGTCGGTGCGCGGCGACAGCGGCGCATGGCTCATCCGCACGCTGGAGAGCCGTATGCTGCGCGAGGCCACCGAGCCGTTCAATACCGTTGACATCAAGAAGGGCGATGTCCTGATCGACAACGACCTGTACGGTCAGTATGCCGGCGAGGTGCAGATCGCACGTCAGGATATGAAGAACTACGGCAAGACCAACGTTGTCGGCCACATTGCCGAGGCAGAGGTCGAACTGCTGCCCTACATGAAGGGTTCCACCCCGTTCGGCTTCAGCTTCTGATCACAGGAGGGCAGGCAAATGCCATTCCCGAAAGATTTCCTTTGGGGCGGCGCGACCGCTGCCAATCAGTGCGAAGGTGGTTGGAACGAAGGCGGCAGGGGACTGACCGCATCGGATGTGCAGACGGCAGGCTCGGTGAGTGAGCCGCGCTGCACCACCTATCTGGACAAGGACGGCAACCCCGGCGCGGCGATGGCGTTCCATCCCCTGCCGGAGGGCGCCCGCCGTGCCGTGCTGCCGGGGTACTACTACCCCTACCATGACGCGATCGATTTCTACCACCGCTACAAGGAGGACATCGCCCTCTTTGCTGAGATGGGCTTCAAGGTGTTCCGTATGAGCATCGCCTGGAGCCGCATCTACCCCACCGGCGTGGAGGAAACGCCCAACCCGGAGGGTCTGGCATTTTACCGCAATGTCTTTCTGGAGCTGAAAAAGTACGGCATCGAGCCGTTGGTCACCATCCAGCATTATGACGTCCCGCTCTATCTGGAAGAGACCTATGGCGGCTGGTCGAACCGGAAGCTCATTGAGCTGTTCGACCGCTATACCGAAACGCTCTTCCGGGAGTACAAGGGGCTGGTCAAATACTGGCTGACCTTCAACGAGATCAACTGCCCCATCATGCTCAAGGATCTGTTCCCCGGTTACCCGGCGGAGAGCATCCGCAAGGATTTCCAGCTGCTGCACAACCAGTACGTTGCCAGTGCCCGCGCCGTCAAGCGCGCGCACGCCATCGACCCGGATGCTGTGGTAGGCTGCATGATCGGCGGCGGACCCTCGACCTATCCGCTCACCTGCGACCCCAAGGATGTGCTTGCCGCACAGGAAAAGTTGCAGGAGAGCATCTACTACACCGCCGATGTCATGGCAAAGGGGCGCTACCCCTACTATGCACAGCGGATGTGGGACAAATACGGCGTAACGCTGGACATCACCTTGCAGGACGTGAACGACCTTGCTGAGGGCACGGTGGACATGATCACCTATTCGTACTATTCCACCTCCTGCGTGACCACCCACCCCGTCACCGAGACGGCGGGCGGCAACCTGAACATGGGCCCCAAGAACCCCTACCTGACCTACAGCGAGTGGGGCTGGAGCCTGGATCCGGACGGGCTGCGCTACTCTCTCAACGAGTATTACGCCCGCTATGGGCTGCCCATCATGGTGGTGGAAAACGGGCTGGGCGCAGTCGATACGCTGGAAGCGGACGGCTCGGTGCACGACCCCTACCGCATCGCCTACCTCAAGGCGCATGTGCAGGCGATGGAAGCCGCCCTTGCAGACGGCGTGGATCTGCGTGGTTATACCCCGTGGGGCTGCATCGATCTGGTGTCTGCCTCCACCGGCGAGATGAAAAAGCGTTACGGCTTTATCTACGTGGATAAGAACAACGATGGCAGCGGAAGCTGCAAGCGGTACCGGAAGGACAGTTTCTACTGGTACCAGAAATGCATCGCCGCCAATGGCGAAGATCTTACTTAATTGTTTGTGTTTGTAACCGCACTCAAAAATCGCTGTGCGGATGAACGAAAGGAGATATTATCATGAAAGTTTTGCTGTGCTGTGCTGGCGGTCTGTCCAGCAGTATCCTGATGCGTAAGATGAAGACCTGGGCCGATGGTCACGGCGAAGAGCTGGACATCGTTGCAATGGGCACCGCTGAGGCCACCGAGAGCTGGCAGGATGGCTACGAGTGCGTTCTGCTGGCTCCGCAGGTCAGCTACCGCCTGAAGGAAATGCGCGAAGAGATCAAGATCCCCGTGGTCGAGGTCCCCTCTCTGGATTACGCCATCGGCAACGCTGAGAACGTCATGAAGCTGGTCCACAAGACTCTGGGCAAGTAATTCGATTTCCTCTACTCCTGTTACAACAAAGCGTCCCTCCCCGCTGTGCACCCGGTGCCAGAAGGGGAGGGACGTTTTGTTACGAAAGAATAATCAAATTTTCTCAGAGTTTTCACCTTCCGGTGTTATGCTTGCAGAGTCACAATACTTGGGGAGGATCGTATGTACAAGAAAATGATCTCGATGCTGCTGGCGCTCGCTCTGGCGCTGGCGGCAACCGGATGCAGCGGCGGGAGCGCCATCGTATCCGGTGCAAAACCAACAAAGGCACCTGCGGTACAGAGCACCGTAGACCTGACGGATGTAGCGGCGTCCTTCGTCTTTTCCGGAACGGGCGTTACCGCCGCCGGAGACACGGACGCCTACACACTGGACGGCACCGCACTGACCATCCACAAACCGGGCAGCTATCTGTTTTCCGGCGTGTGCGAGAATGGCTCGATCAAGGTGAAAAAGGGCATCACCGGCGTGACCCTGCTGCTCAACGGGCTGGAGCTGACCAGCGCCGACACGGCACCCATCGTCTGTGCCAAGTCCACCGAGGTGACCATTCTGGCGGTCGCGGATACGGTGAACACCCTGACCGACAGTGAACGGAACAACGATGACGATTTCCCGGAAAATGAAAACGCCGAAAATGCCGTCATCAAGTGTAAGGACGGCTCGCAGGTGGTGCTGTGCGGCAGCGGCAGCCTGAACCTCGCCGCCAAGGGCAAAAACGGCATCAAATCCGGCAGCGCGCTGGACGGCAGGGACGCCTGCCTGACCATCCGGGAGCTGACACTGGACATCGACGCACCCGTGAACGATGCAGTGAATGCGGAACAGTGCCTGAACATCGAAAGCGGCCGCATCTCGATCTTTGCGGGAGACGATGCTCTGCACAGTGACCTTGTGCTGAACGTTGGCGCAGAGGGCACGGCAGGCCCGGCCATCGACATCACCGACTGCGAAGAGGGGATCGAGGGCGCCGAGCTGAATATTTTCTCCGGCGAGATCTCCATTCGTTCCAACGATGACTGCCTGAACGCCGCCAACAGTGATCTGGGGAACTACCCGTTCGTCATGAACATTTCCGGCGGCAGGATCACCGCCTACTCGGTGGATGGTGACGGCTTCGACTCCAACGGCGATCTGAACATCTCCGGCGGCTATGTCGAGGTCTGGACGGCAAACCGCGCCGACAACCAGCCGCTGGACGCGGACGGCACGGTGAGCATCACCGGCGGCACCGTGCTTGCGGCAGGTGGTTCCAGCGGCATGGGTCTGACCCTCATCACCGAACAGGGATGCGTCTCCTACGGCGGCAGCTCCGGCAGAGCCGAGCACCGCATGGACGCTCCCGGCGAGCCGGGAGCGGACGGCGAAATGCCTTTTGAGGCTGCCCCGTTTGATGAGTCTGCACAGCGCCCGGACGCACTGCCGGAAGGTGAAACGCCCCCGGAAATCCCCGTTGACCCCCTGCCGACCGACACCCCAGCGCTGCGTCCCGAACAGCCACAGCCGGACGGCGAGACCCCGCCGGAGCCCCCCGAAGCGCCGGAAGGCGAGAACTTTGCCTTCTTCGGCAAGCCGATGGAGATGGGCGGCGCCGAACGCATCCTGCACGAGGGTGCAGAGTTTTCCCTCACCGCTGACGATGGCACGACCGTCTTCTCCGGCACAGCGATGTGCGATCTGGGCTATCTGTTCTTCTGTGCCCCGGAGCTTCAGCCGGAAAGCAGCTACGCCTTGATGACCGACGACACCACGCTCCAGACCGTGACCGCACAAAGCGGCACTGTCTCCACCGCCCTGCAGGGCGGGCCGCTGTTCCAGCCCATGCAGAAGCTCAGAGACTTCAAAAAGCATTCCAACTGATCAACCGGGCAGGCACATCGTTTCGATGTGCCTGCCCGGTTTTCTGTGTGCGGAAAACAGTTGACGAAAGACCCTTTTTTTGCTATAATATAAAGGCTAAACATGGAGTAGTACTCAAGTGGTCGAAGAGGCGTGACTCGAAATC
>CAZUDU010000051.1:0-10863 GCA_964619455.1 uncultured Faecalibacterium sp. | reverse complement strand
GGGACCCGCGGAGAAAATAAAAGAAAATGACGAAAAAGACTTGACAACTAGATACCGGGGGGGGGTATACTTTGTATAAAGATTTCTGTTGAGTCCTGCGAAAACAGACCTCGACAGAGATGAACAACATACTGTGGAGGTAAAGTTATTATGTCTATTTCTCGTCGTGATTTTCTGAAGAACGCAGGCGTTGCTGTTCTGGCTGTTGCTGCTGCGGGTGTTCTGGCTGGCTGCTCCAAGGATGAGATCCCTGAGATCCCCGGCGTGAGCAAGGAAGTTGATATTCTGTACAAAGTAGGTAAGGAGACGGTCTACCATGACCGCATCTTGGTTCTCGCAGATGCTGAGGTTGTTGCAGTTGAGGAACTGAAGATTCCGGAAGGCTATAAGCTGAAAGAAGGCCAGACCGGGCCGTTCGCAATCGAGACCGGAGAGAAGTATCCCTACAATGTGATCGAGCTCCAGGTTGAGGAGATCTAAATTTATCTTCTGGTAAAACAGGCGAGCATCATATTTGAACATACAAAAGAGAGGCGGTCGAAAGGCTGCCTCTCTTTTGTATGTTCAAAAAACAGCGTGGAGAAAATGTCCCTGCCGGAGGCGCTGCACGGCCGTGCGGTATCACGATCTTTTCAAAGCAGGCCATCCGGTGTCACCCAGTTGGATCCCTCCGGTTATGTGGATTTTTCCACCGGGACCGAGAACGGACTTTGCAGGTGCTGGCTCATGCTGTGGGAACAGACGGCGCGCCGGCCGGAGGAACCTCTTTGATGAGTGCAGGAGGTATATCTGCAGAGGAAATAAAAGAAGATGATGAAAAGGACTTGACAGCTTGATACCGGGGGGCACACTTTTATAGTGCGAAGGGCATTGAGGCTCTCGGCAGCGAGACTGTGACGGTCGATGTGGATGCGGAGTACATCTATGCTGATCAGCTGACGAACATCCCGGAGGGCTACGAGCTTGCCGCAACTGATGAGAAGTGGCTGATCGAGAGCAATAATATCGTTTCGATCAAGCTTTATGCTGCATAAGAAACATAAAAAAAGATACTGACATCATCACGATCCTATCAAAGGAGGGGCAGCCTTACGGCTGCCCCTCCTTTGTGCGTTCAAAAGCAGTACAGTGCAAAGCTCCGCTTTTCTTTTGCGCGCTGCCGTGCTACAATAAGAGCAAATGATAAAAAGTGGGAGAAACGGATGGAAACGATACAAAAGCAGATCGTACTGGGCATCCTTGCCCATGTGGATTCCGGCAAAACGACCCTGTCGGAGGCACTGCTCTACCGCGCGGGCGCGATCCGCAAGCTGGGGCGGGTAGATCATAAGGATGCCTTTCTGGATACGAACGCACTGGAAAAAGCGCGCGGCATTACGATCTTTTCAAAACAGGCACTGCTGACGGCAGGCAATACGGGCATCACCCTGCTGGATACCCCCGGCCATGTGGATTTTTCCACCGAGACCGAGCGTACTTTGCAGGTGCTGGATTATGCGGTGCTGGTCATCAGCGGAACGGACGGCGTGCAGAGCCATACTGAAACGCTCTGGCGGCTGCTGCGGCGCTACCATGTGCCGACCTTTGTGTTCATCAACAAAATGGATCTGCCCGGCATGAGCCGGGAGGAGCTGCTGTGCCAGCTCAACCGCAGGCTGGGCGAGGGTTTTGTGGATTTTGGCGCAGAACCGGACGCGCGGGATGAAGCACTTGCAGTCTGCGATGAGCGCCTGATGGAGCGCGTGCTGGAGGGCGAGGCGCTGACCGATGCTGAGATCATCCCCGCCATTGCCCGGCGGCATGTGTTCCCATGCTGGTTTGGTGCGGCGCTTCGGCTGGACGGTGTGGACGAGCTGCTGGAAGGGTTGGATCGCTATACCCGTGCGGCTCCGGCGCTGAACGCCTTTGGTGCAAAGGTGTTCAAGATCTCGCAGGACGAGCAGGGGGCGCGGCTGACATGGCTGCGGGTCACCGGCGGCGAGCTGAAGGTGAAAGCCCAGCTTTCCGGCGAGGCGGACGGCGAGCCTTGGGCAGAAAAGGCGAACCAGCTCCGGCTGTACTCCGGTACCAAATACACCCTTGCAGAGCAGGCGCTCCCCGGTCAGGTGTGTGCGGTGACCGGTTTGACCCATACAAAACCCGGCGATGGGCTTGGTGCCGAGCGGGATAGTGAGCTGCCGGTGCTGGAGCCGGTGCTCAGCTATCAGGTGCTTTTGCCGGAGGGAGCGGATGTCCATGCCGCGCTGGGCAAGCTCCACCGCCTGGAGGAGGAAGAACCCCAGCTCCACGTGGTCTGGAACGAGACGCTGGCCGAGATCCACGTTCAGCTCATGGGCGAGATCCAGATCGAGGTGCTCAAGAGCCTGCTCAAAGAGCGCTTTGGGCTGGAAGTAGAGTTTGGGGAGGGCGGCATTCTTTATAAGGAGACCATTCTGGAACCGATGGAGGGCGTGGGGCACTACGAACCGCTGCGCCACTATGCTGAGGTGCACCTCAAGCTGGAACCGCTGCCCCGCGGCAGCGGTATGCAGTTTGCCACCGACTGCCGGGAGGAAGTGCTGGACAAGAACTGGCAGCGTCTCGCCCTGACCCATCTGGAAGAAAAGCAGCACCTTGGCGTGCTGACCGGTGCACCGCTCACCGATGTGAAGATCACGGTCATTGCGGGGCGGGCGCACCTCAAGCACACCGAAGGCGGCGATTTCCGTCAGGCGACCTACCGTGCGGTGCGTCAGGGTCTGATGATGACCAAAAGCCAGCTTCTGGAGCCGTGGTATGCGTTCCGGCTGGAAGTCCCGGTGGAGAATCTGGGCAGAGCGATGAACGACATCCAGCGTATGGAGGGCAGCTTTGACCCGCCGGAGAGCGGGGAGGAGATGGCGACCCTTTCCGGCTTTGCGCCGGTATCCACCATGCGCAGCTATCCGATGGAAGTGGTGGGCTACACCCGCGGGCGCGGGCATCTGAGCCTGTCGCTGGACGGCTACCGCCCCTGCCACAACGCCGCCGAGGTCATCGAAGCAGTGGGCTATGAGCCGGAACACGATCTGGACAACCCGCCGGATTCGGTCTTTTGCGCGCATGGTGCGGGCTTTGTGGTGCCGTGGGATCAGGTGCGCACCCATATGCATGTGGACAGCGGCTGGGGCAGGGCGAAGCGCCCCGCGCCGGAAACGGCAGCGGTGCCCCAGCGCCGCGCACAGGCGTACCGCGCCACGCTGGAAGAAGATGCTGAGCTGATGAAGATCTTCGAACGCACCTACGGACCCATCAAGCGGGATCCGCTGGCAGCGTTCCGCCCGGTGCAAAAGAAGGAACGCCCGGATTTTGCTGCCGAGCAGTGGACCATCGCGCCGGAATACCTGCTGGTGGACGGCTATAACATCATTTTTGCATGGGACGAGCTGAACGCCCTTGCACGGGAAAGTCTGGATGCCGCCCGCCAGCGGCTCATGGATATCCTGTGCAACTATCAGGGCTACCAGAAATGTGTGCTGATCCTCGTCTTTGACGCATACCGGGTGCCGGGCAGTGCGGGTTCCATCGAGCAGTACCACAACATCCATGTGGTCTACACCAAGGAAGCAGAAACCGCAGATATGTTCATTGAACGTGTCACCCACGAGATCGGTAAGAACCGCCGTGTGCGCGTGGCGACCTCGGACGGCATGGAACAGATCATCATTCTGGGGCACGGCGCGCTGCGTGTGTCCGCACGGATGTTCCACGAGGAAGTGCAGAACGTGGAGCGCCAGATCCGTGCTCTCATTCAGGGCGAACAATAAAAAGCAAAGGAGCAAGACCGATGCGTACCGAACTGACAGCAGACTTTGTGTGGCAGAACATCACGCCCCGGGCAAGAAACAGTCATAAGGGCAGCTTTGGCGCGGTGCTGGCGGTAGCGGGCAGTGCCTGTTACCGGGGCGCGGCGGCGCTGACAGTAGAGGGCGCTTTGCGCTGCGGGGCGGGCATCGTCACCCTTGCCAGCGTGGAGCCGGTGCTGGCGGCGGTCAGTGCACGGCTGCCGGAGTGCTGCTTGTGCCCATGCGAAGCGGGTGCCGAGGGCGGCATCTCGCCGGACAGCCTGCCGAAGATCGCCCGCCAGAAGGCGACCACCCTGCTTTTGGGGCCGGGCCTGGGCGGCACAGCGCAGAGTGCAGCCCGTGCTCTGGAAAGCCGTACTCTTGTGCAGCGGCTGCTGCCCGGCTTTGCGGGTGATGCGGTGCTGGATGCAGACGGGCTGAACGCCGCTGCGCAGATCATGGCGGCGGAGCAGGAGCTGCCGCACCCGGCGGGGGAGCTGATCCTCACCCCGCACCCCGGTGAGATGGCGCGGCTGACCGGGCTTTCGGCTGCGCAGATCAACGCCGACCGGGAGGGGACTGCGCTCCGCTTTGCGGCGCAGTGGAATGCTGTCGTGGTGCTGAAAGGTGCGGGCACGGTCATTGCCGCACCGGATGGACGCTATGCGGTCAACAGCACCGGCAACCCCGGTCTTTCCCGCGGGGGCAGCGGGGATGTGCTGGCGGGCATGACAGCAGCGCTTCTGGCATGCGGGCTTCCCGCATTTGAAGCGGCGTGCTGTGCCGTCTGGCTGCATGGCACCGCTGCTGACCGCGCCGCCGCTCTCCACGGCGAGTATGGGATGCTCCCGCAGGATCTCTTCCCGGAACTGGGCAGACTGTTCGCTCAGCAGGGGAGATGAACCCTCTGACCAATAACAAAACGGCTCCCCACTGAGGTGGGGAGCCGTTTCTGCGCTCAGGTGCGTTCCAGTTCCAGCAGATATTCTTTGACATCCAGCCCGCCGGCGTAGCCGGTCAGACGGCCGTTTGCGCCCAGCACCCGGTGGCAGGGGATGAGGATGGCGAGGGGGTTGCAGTGGCAGGCACTGCCCACGGCGCGGCTGGCGCCGGGCTTGCCCAGTGCGGCGGCAAGCTGCCCGTAGGTACGGGTCTCACCGTACGGGATCTGCAAAAGCTGCGCCCACACCGCCTGCTGGAAGGGCGTGCCCTTGGGGGCAAGGGGCAGATCGAATTCCCGGCGAATGCCGGCGAAATATTCGGTGAGCTGTTCCTCCGCTTCCTGCAGCAGCGGGGTCTGGACGACCCGGCGGGGCAGCGGTTCCAGATCCGGAACACCGTCCGGGCAGAAATGCAGCCCGCAGATCGCGTCCTCCTCTTCCTCCAGACAGAGGGTGCCCAAAAGACTATTGATATACCAGATATTCAAAGAAAAACTTCCCTTCTTGCCAAATCGTGATATACTAGTGGTATCATATCACAAAATACCACGAGGGAAAAGGGGCGTTTTTATGGTACAGGCATTGGAAGACATCCTTGCAAACAGCAGCAACGTGGTCTTTTTTGGCGGAGCGGGCGTTTCCACCGAGAGCGGCATTCCGGATTTCCGCAGCGTGGACGGGCTGTATCACCAGAAATACGATTACCCGCCGGAGACCATCCTGAGCCATACCTTCTGGGAGCGCAAGCCGGAGGAATTCTATCGCTTTTACCGTGATAAGCTCATCGTAAAGGGAGCAAAGCCCAACGCGGCGCATCTGCGGCTGGCAAAGCTGGAGCGGGAAGGCAAGCTGAAAGCAGTCATCACCCAGAACATCGACGGGCTGCATCAGGCGGCAGGCTCCCAGAAGGTCTACGAACTGCACGGCAGTACCCTGCGCAACTACTGCGTAAAGTGCGGCGCGTTCTATGATGCAGACTTTATCGCGGCGGGCAGCGGTGTTCCCCGGTGTGAAAAATGCGGCGGCATCGTCAAGCCGGATGTGGTCCTGTACGAAGAAGGGCTGGATGAAGAGGTTCTTTCCGGTGCGGTAAGCGCTATCCGCCGGGCAGACACCCTGATCATCGGCGGTACGAGCCTTGTGGTCTACCCGGCGGCAGGGTTGATCCGGTATTTCCGCGGCGAGCATTTGGTAGTTATCAATATGCAGCCCACCAGTGCGGATTCCGAAGCGGATCTGTGCATCGCAAAACCCATCGGGCAGGTGCTCGGCGAGGAGATCCTGCTGGACTAAAGAACAGCGTTCGCGCTGTTTTTCCCCCAAAGGCTGTTATGCTGGTAGGACAACAGCCAATGAAAAAGGGGGAACTTGAGATGATCCAGGTATGTGAGCCGCCCCGGCAGCGGCAGGTACGGCGGCTTTCTGCTGAAGAATTCTGCACTTTGGTGCAGCAGGAGGTATGCAGTGCTTACCGCCCCCGCAGCGAGGTGCTGCGGATGCTTGCCGTGGGCGAGGTGTGGGGGAATGATGGTGCGGCGCTGCTGATCCAGCCGCTGAATGCGGACACCGCCGCGGCACAGGCGCTGCGGGAATGTCTGGGCTGGCACAGGGTGAACGGCGGGTATTTTCTGACGACGCCGGTGGCGCCCAAGCCGGAAAAGCTTGCCGTGCTGCTCCGGGCAGCCGCTGCCCGCGCGGTGCATCTGGCACGGTGCAATGGAGTCTGGGCGGTTTTGGAATGTACATCACAGGCAGAGCGGCTTTTGCCGCTGTACCTGAAACAGGGGTTCGCACTGAGAGCGCTCCGCCCGCTGGAAAGCCTTGCACCCAGTTTTCTGCTGACGCAGGAACTTACGCCTGCACAGACGGAACCGGTCTGGGTGCCGCTGGAGGATCGCGCTCATCTGGCGCTGCGGCTGGCGCGGGGCTATGCGGCAGTGGACTGCCGCACCACCCCGCAGGGGCTTGTGCTGGCGATGCTGCCGGTCTGAGAAAAAAAGAGAGGATGTTGAAGGATGAAAGCAGTCATTCTGGAAAGCTATGTGATGGAGCCGGGCGATTTGGACTGGTCCGGCGTAACGGCGCTTGTGCCGGACACCACCAGCTATGTGCGCACGGCCTACGAGGAGATCGCGCCCCGCATCGGGGATGCAGAGCTGGTGCTGCTCAACAAGTGCCGCATAGATGAAGCGATCCTTGCCCAGTGCCCGAACCTGAAATGGGTGGGCATCATTGCCACCGGCACCGACAATGTGGATCTGGATGCCTGCCGCAAGCACGGAGTCAGTGTGGCGAACGTACCCGGCTATTCGACCCACAGCGTGGCGCAGATGACCTTCAGCCTGCTGCTCGCCATCTGCCAGTGTGCCGACCGGTACGGCCGGGCGGTCAAGGCAGGGCACTGGCAGCTGGGCATCCCGGCGGAATACGGGCTTCTGCCGCAGGTAGAGCTGTTCGGCAAGACCTTTGGCATCTACGGCTATGGCAGCATCGGGCGGCAGACCGCACGCATTGCCAGGGCGTTCGGGATGCGGGTACTCGTCTGTACCCGCACCGTGCGCCCGGAATATGCACAGGACGGGGTGGAGTTCGTGGACTTTGCCGCCCTTCTGGCAGAATGCGATGTGCTCAGCCTGCACTGCCCGGCCACGCCCGAAACGCGCGGGATGCTGGACGCAGCAGCACTGCGCCGCTGCAAGCCGGGGATGATCCTGCTGAACACCGCCCGCGGTGCACTGGTGGACGAGGCGGCAGTTGCAGCCGCATTGCAAAGTGGGCAGCTCAGCTTTTACGGTGCAGATGCCTTTGCCACCGAGCCGCTGCCGCAGGACAGCCCTTTGAGAGGGCTGCCCAATGCTCTGCTGACACCGCACATCGCGTGGACGACCGCCGAAGCGCTGCGGCGGCTGATGGAGATCACGGCGAAAAACCTGCGCACCTATCTGGAAGGCGCGGGAGAAAACATCGTAAATACATAAAAATGATCCTGGCCTGAAACGGAATGCGGACCAGAACAAAGATGCAGGGTGGAGTTTTTTGTAGGATATTTGTAGTTTTTTGCCATTTTTGTTGCATTTTTTGTTGATTTATGTTTCAATACTAACAGAACGTTTCCGATACTGTGGGGAGAAAGGAACGCTTGCTATGTTGAAGATCGCGGTCGTAGAAGACCAGGAGCCGATGCGGGAGCAGTTTTGCAGCTACATCCGCAGGTATGCTGAAGAACAAAATGTGCAGGTGGAGATTACCTGCTTTTCTGATGGGGCATTATTGTTAAAGGACTACCGCCCGGGCAGCTATGACATCCTGTTTATGGACGTGGAGATGCCGCAGTTGGGCGGTTTTGACACCGCAGAGCGCATCCGGGAAGTGGATTCGGAGTTGATCCTGGTCTTTGTGACCAATATGGCACAGTATGCCATCCGGGGCTACACGGTGGATGCAATGGATTATGTGCTCAAACCGGTGGATTACTACCAGTTCGGCATCAAACTCGACCGCGCGGTGCAGCGGGTACAGCGGCGGCGCGGCGCACAGGTGGTGTTGCAGCTTGCAGGTAACGAGATGAAGATCCTGGATACGGGTGACATCTATTATCTGGAGACGCGCAGCCGGATGCTGTATTATCATACCGCCAAGGGCGAGTTTGCGGTGCGTGCCAGCCTGCAAAGCGCAGAAAAGCAGCTTGCACAGCATCACTTTGCAAAATGCAACCAGTGTTATCTGGTCAATCTGGCACACGTCCGCTCGGTCGAAGATAACTTCGTACAGGTAGGGGAGGACAGGCTGGAGATCAGCCGCCGCCAGAAGGCAGCTTTTTTGGCCGCCGTTGCGTCTTATCTGGGAGGTGTCCTGTGAAGGCACTGTTCACAAGTGAGGTGCTGCGTGCGCTGCTGCGCTGGTGTGCGGCACTGGTGTTCTGCCTGCCGCTGCGCCACCGTTCCCACTTCTGGCCAAGGGCATTGGGGATGCTTCTGCCGCTTTTGGGGCTGGCAGAGCTTCTGGATCCGCTGGCACAGGCTGAGTCACTATTCCAGCGGCAGCTTTTCCTGCTGGGAATGTATATCCTCTTCTTTCTGCTTCTGGGCGGGATGATCTACTTTTGCGTAGAGATCAACAAAAAGAGCGCGTGGTACTGCGCGGTCTGGGCACTGCTCACCGCACAGACGGCCTACGAAGGCTGGAAGTTCTTTGAACTCGTCTATGTATATTATAAAGGAGATGCGCTGGATCTGTACAGCCTGCCGGTACAGGCGGCGCAGCTTGTGGTGGGTTTCAACTTCTTTGCACTGATCTATTTTTTTCTGGCAAAAAAGTTGCCTTACAAAGGGCAGTATCACATCGGGCCGCGCCAGCTGATCAGCGCCTTTCTCATTGGCATCCTGTTCATGGTGCAGGCAGCATTGCTGGACACAACGAATGAAGCAGAGATGCCCGCCAGCTTTATCATCACGGTGCTGATCGGGCAGTTCTACTTTTTGACGCTGCTCTGGTTCCAGACCGAGCTGTTCAAGAAGTCTGCGATGCAAAAGGAGATGCAGACGCTGAACCTTTTGTATGACCGCCAGCGCCAGCAGTATCAGGTGGCGCGGCAGAACGTGCAGATCATCAACCGCCGCTGCCACGAGCTGAAGGTGCAGATCGCAGCACTGCGCAAGCTGGCGCCCGATGCGGTGCCCCAGCAGAGCCTGGACGAGGCGGAACAGGCCGCCCGTCTGTACGATGCTAACCGCAATACCGGCAACGAGGTGCTGGATGTTGTCCTGACCGAGAAGACCCTGCTGTGTGAGTCCCGTGATATCCAGCTCAACGCAGTGGCAGATGGGACCTGTCTTGCACATCTGGAAGCGGGCGACCTGTACGCGTTGTTTGCCAATGCGCTTGACCATGCCATCGAGAGCGCGGTGCGCATCGCTCAGCCGGAACGCCGCTGCATCGACCTGATGGTTTGTATGCGGCAGGGCTTTGTGGTGGTCAATGTGATCAGCCCCGCCTGCACAGCGGAAAAGGCGGACAGCCGCACGGCACAGTATGAGCTGAAGGTCATCAAGCGGATCGTGCAGAAATACAAGGGGACCCTGACGACCGAGACGCAGAACGAATTCTTTGCCATCAAGATCATCTTCCCGCCGGAAAAGAAACCGGAAACATAAAGGAACAAGAAACGCTGCCGTACAGAGCTCTGTACGGCAGTTTTTTGTGCGAAAATGCTATTGTATCCAACTGATTATGGAAGGTGTACAAAGCACAGACACGGATTTTGGAGGTGGAAGACCGAATATCCCTCCAAACAGACCGAATATCGCAGTCTATTGCGTTGTTAAAATAAAAACATTAGAATTGGAACGAAAACGGGCGGGTGGAACCATCGCTGCGGTCTGCCAGGCTTGAGTTGTATGGAAAAGCATGATAAAAAGGAGAATGTTTTATGTCGAAAGGCAAGAAGAAAGGCACAGGCATTGTGTTGTGGAGCGTGCTCACGGTGCTCTTCACAGTCGCGTTTGCGGGTGCCTGCATCGGCTCGAATCTGGCATTTGCCAGCGAGCAGGCGGTCAACATTGCGCTGAAGATCAGCACCTTCAAAACGGTGGGCACCGATGACAGCGCGGTGTATTTCAAGAGTGATTTCAACTCCGTGGAGGAGCTGGAAGCGCACGATAAGGAGATCGCAGAGCAGCTCACCGGCGAGGGTGCTGTTCTGCTCAAGAATGACAACAATGCCCTGCCGCTGGCAGCGGGCAGCAAGGTCTCTACCCTGAGCCATTCCAGCGTGGACATCGTGACCTGCGGCACCGGCTCTGCGGATATCGATACCTCCAAGGCGCCTACCCTGAAGCAGGCACTGGAAGAGGTCGGCTTTGAGGTCAACCCCACTCTGTGGGATTTCTACCTGACCGGCGCGGGCAAGGACTACGTCCGTACTCCCAGCAAGGGTACCAGCCTTGGCGACCGTGCGGCATGGCACATCAACGAGGTGCCGGCTGCACTGTACGGCACCAACGTGAACGCGGCGGACGTTGCGGCAGGCGCTGACATCACCAGTGTGCGCTCCAGCTTTGCTTCCTACGGCGATGCAGCGATCGTCACCATCTCCCGCGTGGCGGGCGAGGGCGCGGATC
>CAZUDU010000050.1:0-10923 GCA_964619455.1 uncultured Faecalibacterium sp. | reverse complement strand
AGGTGCAGGGCGATATCGAGTTCAAGCACCTGAGCTTCCGTTACCCGGACGGCGAATACGAGTCGCTGGAGGACGTTTCCTTTGTCATCCATGCCGGTGAAAACGTGGGTCTTGTGGGCAAGACCGGCTCCGGCAAGACCACGCTGGTGGATCTGATCCTGCGCACCTATAATGTGCCGGACGGCACTCTGTTCATCGATGGCAAGGATGTCAACCAGCTTTCCATCAAGTCGGTGCGCGATGCCTGCGCCTATGTCCCGCAGGATAACTTCCTGTTCTCGGACACCATTGAAAACAACATTGCATTCGGCACCCCGGAGCGTGACCATGGTGCCATTGCCCATGCCGCAAAAATGGCAGATATCGATGGCAACATCAAGGAGTTCCAGCAGGGATATGACACCGTGCTGGGCGAGCGCGGCGTGACCGTTTCCGGCGGTCAGAAGCAGCGCATCTCCATTGCGCGCGCACTGCTGAAGGACGCGCCGATCCTGATCCTGGATGACTCGGTCTCTGCAGTGGATACCGGCACTGAGCGGACGATCCTGAGCAACCTGAAGGAGACCCGCTCCGGCAAGACCACGATCCTCATTGCACACCGCATCTCCACCATCGCGCAGATGGACAAGATCCTCTTTTTGGAGGATGGTCACCTGACGGCGGCGGGCACCCACGAGGAACTGTATGCTTCTTGTGCGTCCTACCGCAAGATGGTCGATCTGCAAAAGCTGGAAGAAGAAGGAGGGGAACAGAATGGCTGAGTATCTGCCGCTTTTGATCGTAGGCGCCATCATCGGCGTGTTCTCTCTGATCTTCCTCGCAGCCTACGTCATGGAATGCAAGCGCAAGTCCGTCCGCAGTTACGACCGTAATATGACCGATGGCGAGATCATCCGCCGCCTGCTGGCCTATGCCCGCCCTTACTGGAAGGAGTTTGTCCTGACCCTGTTCATCATGCTGGCATCCATCATCTATGACATCGCCTCGCCGCTGCTCATTGGTGATATTCAGGCGCTGGTCAAGGATGACTTTGTGCTGAAGGATCTGTACGTCCGGGTGGCGGTGTATGCGGGTATCCTGCTGGTGAGCCTTGTCTGCACCTACTTGCAGGCCATGATCCTGCAAAAGACCGGGCAAAAGATCCTGACCCAGATCCGTGAGGATGTGTTCACTCACATCGAGTCGCTGAGCCATGACCAGCTGAACAACATCCCCGTGGGCAAGCTGGTGACCCGAACCACCAATGACCCCAACGCGATCTCCTATATGTTCACCAACATTCTGGTGACCCTGGCCAAAAACATCATGGTCATCTTTGGCGTGCTGGGCGCGATGCTGATGCTCAACTATGCGCTGACCTTGATGGTGCTTTGCTTTGTGCCCTTCATCCTGCTGTTCACGGTCATCTTCCGTAAGTTCTCCCGCAAGGTGCACATTCAGGTCAACGATGCCACCACGGACATCAACACCTACCTGTCCGAGAACCTTTCCGGCATGAAGATCACCCAGATCTTCAATCAGGAAGACCGGAAGATGGTGGACTTTATGGAGAAATCCAAGCGGCTGGCAAAGGCCAAGCAGGCGCGGATGTTCGTCTTTGGCATCTTCCGCCCCATGGTGTACATGCTGTTCATCTCGTCCAACCTGTGTCTGTTCTATCTGGGCGTGAAGGGCTACATCCAGGATCTGCATTTCTTTGGGCAGACCATCACCAGCAGTGTCATGGTCTCCTTCTATATGTACATCTCTAAGTTCTTTAACCCCATCCAGACGCTGGCGGAGCAGTTCGATATGCTCCAGCGCTCCTTTGCATCGGCCGAAAAGATCTTCCGCATTCTGGACATGGTGCCGGAAGTGACCGATACTGAGGACGCGATCGAGCTGGACGAGATCCGCGGCGAGATCGAGTTTCAGGACGTGTGGTTCGCCTATAAGCCCGGCGAATGGGTGCTCAAGGGTGTCTCCTTCCATGTCAGCCCCAAGCAGACGGTGGCCTTTGTGGGTTCCACCGGCTCCGGCAAGAGCACCATCCTCAGCCTGATCTGCCGCAACTATGACATCCAGAAGGGACGCATCCTGATCGATGGTATCGACATCCAGAAGATCAAGATCTCCTCTCTGCGCCGCCATTTTGGTCAGATGCTGCAGGACGTGTTCCTGTTCTCCGGCGATATCCGCAGCAATATCCTCCTGCGGATGGAGGGCGTTTCGGATGAGGAAGTCTGGAATGCGGCGCACTATGTCAATGCGGACAGCTTCATCCGCAAGCTGGAAAAGGGTCTGGACGAGCCGGTGCGGGAGCGCGGCAACAACTTCTCTGCCGGTCAGCGGCAGCTGCTCTCCTTTGCGCGCACCATCATCCATAAGCCCAGCGTGATGATCCTGGACGAGGCGACCGCCAACATCGATACTGAGACCGAGATCCTGATCCAGGACTCGCTGGAAAAGATGAAGAATATCGGTACCATGCTGATCGTGGCACACCGCCTTTCCACGATCCAGCACGCCGACAACATCATCCTGCTGTCGCATGGGCAGATCATGGAGCAGGGCACCCATCAGGAGCTGCTCCATCTCCATGGCCGGTATTATCAGATGTACACCCTGCAATTTGAGAAGCAGCGACTGCAGAACAGCTGAGCGCCGCCGGATGGCTTTCTGAGAGACGAAATATGCAATAAGCCCCCGAACCTTTTCTGTGGAGAGAAGGCTCGGGGGCTTTATTTGTAGGGTTTGGCACTGCAGCCCAGCTCAGGGCAGCATCGTTGACATTCGTGCCGGTCGCACCGGTGATGATGAGACCTTGTCGATGACTGTAATGATGGGAACAACGACACCCTTCATGAAATCTGTGTTCATCGTGTTGCGCCTTTTCTCAGCGGCCGATCTGGATGCCGGTCAGCATCTCGTAATACTGTGCGATGGCACTGTGGTCAGACTGACCCTTGCCGTGATTATGCAGCCACTGCAGAATTTCCTGTACCTCAGCAGTCATGGGGACAGGTGCGCCGACAGAGTGCGCGCAGTCCAGAGCATTGTTCAGATCCTTGATGTGCAGTAGGAGTTGACATTGATTTTATGCTTTCTGACATAGATCATAGCGAATCGGTTGATTCATTTCAAGTCATGATAAGATGATTCTTGCCATAAACGCAAAAGCACTGAGAAAGATTCCCAGTGCTTTTGCGCTGCCGCCGAACGGCATTTCTTCATTTTCTTCTTAGATTGCAGGGCTAGCCCAGATCCTCGCCGTTCGTGGCAATAACCTTTTTGTACCATGCAAAGCTGTCTTTGGGGATGCGGTCATAGCTTCCATTGCCTTCATTATCTGCATCTACATAAATGAAGCCATAACGTTTTTCAACGTTGCCAGTCGAAAGTGCGATCAGATCAAGTGCACTCCACGGCATATATCCCATGACAGGCACCTTATCTTCCGAAATCGTTGCCTCGAGAGCTTTGATATGCTCCCGCAGATACGAAATGCGGTACGCATCGTGCACCTTGCCGTCATCCACAGTATCTTTGGCACCCAAACCGTTTTCCACGATCATCAGAGGCAGCTGCCAGCGGTCATACAAGTCGTTCAGCAGGTAACGCAGCCCAACTGGGTCGATTTGCCAGCCAAACTCGCTGGTTTCCAGATACGGATTTTTCAGTCCTTCCAGAAGATTTCCGCTGATTTTTTCCGCACTGCGGTCATGACCGGTGCAGTAGGTCATATAGTAGCTCAGTGCGCAGAAATCCACTTTGCCCTGTGCCAGAATCTCCTCATCTTCCGGCTGCATCGCAATGCTGATGCCCTGCTCCCGGAACCAGCGCCAAATATAATTCGGATACCGGCCTCGGATCATCACATCTCCACAGAACAGATACTTGACCTGATTGGTCTGCTGTGCCAGCAGCATATCGTCCGGGTGACAGGTCAGCGGATAGTTCAACATGGAAGCCAGCATACAGCCAAACCGGAATTCCGGATTGATGCTACGCCCCAGCGTGACAGCCTGTGCACTGGCTATAAACTGATGATGCAGTGCCTGATAGCGCAACTGTTCGGTATTGACCGGATCCCAGAAATTGCAGTTGACACCAGCAGCTGTCATCACACCGAACTTGACCTGCGCACAGTTGATTTCATTGAAGGTGAGCCAATATTTCACCTTTCCCTTGTACCGCTGGAAAATGGTCTCGCAGTAGCGCAAATAGTGTCCGATCATCTCCCGATTCGTCCAGCCTCCCTGTTTGGAGAGCGCATAGGGCGGCTCATAGTGGCTGATAGTGACCACTGGCTCAATACCGTACTTGTGCAGCTCATCAAAGACCCGGTCGTAGAACGCAAGTCCTGCTTCATTAGGAGTATGTTCGGCACCATTGGGAAAAATGCGTGTCCACGCAATGGACATCCGGTAAGCCTTCAGACCCATTTGCGCAAAGAGTGCAATATCTTCTTTATAGTGGTGGTAGAAATCTGTTGCTTTGTGGGAGGTATAGATTCGGTCCGGCTGAATGCCGTCCGTCATCTCACGACCATGAGGACCGAGTGCCTGCACATCAATGACACTGATTCCCTTTCCGTCCTCATTCCAGCCACCCTCTACCTGATTGGCTGCTGTAGAAGCACCCCAGAGAAACTCTTCCGGAAACATCGTTTTCCTCCTGCATTTTTACTGTTTCGTTGCAGGCAGGTCCTCAAAGCCGATCACATAGGTGACAAGGAAGGTGATGGCAAAGCAGACCGGCACACAGGACAGACCCAGCAGATAATTAACGCCCTGAGGGATCAGGATAGCGATGGTCAGCAGGCTGGGGGTAACAAAGGCGGGGGCCTGCAAACCGATAAAGCCGCAGTACAGGCCGCCCAGTGTCGCACCAATCAGCATAGAGATGAAGGGACGCTTCATGCGCAGGTTGACACCATACAATGCAGGCTCTGTGATGCCCAACAGAGCAGACAGAGTAGCGGTAAAGCCAGTAGAACGCAGGGACTTGTTCTTGGTTTTGACGGCAACGGCACAGGCGGCACCTGCTTCTGCCATGTTGGCTGCCAGACCACAGACCAGGAAGATCGGGTCATAGCCCTGCGTAGCAAACATCTGAATGATCAGCGGGATGGTTGCATTGTGCGTACCAGTCAGAACCATCAGCGGGAACAGGAATGCATTGATCGCCACTGCGACAGGTCCCCAGCTCTGCATTGCGGCACAGGCTGCAAACAGTACATTGCTGATGGACATGGAAACAGGCCCAACGACCAGCAGAATGACCGGAGCAACGATCAGCAGGTCGATCATGGGGCGCAGAAAAACCTTGACGATGCTGGGACTTACTTTATCTGCAAACTTATCCACATACTTCAGCAGCCAGACACCAAAGATCAGCGGCAGAGCCTGTGCGCTGTAATTCATAATCGGCATATTGAAGCACAGGAACGGCACGGTGGTGCCGACATCCCCCAGCCCCAGCAGAGTCGGGTGCAGGATAATACAGGCCAGCGCCACAGAAGTGAACATATCCACATTCATCTTGCGGGCCGCATTGATCGCCACCACGATGGGCAGGAAATAGAAGATACCATCGCCGATCGTGTTCAGAATCGTATAAGTAGTCGAGCCATTTTCCAGAAGGTGTGCGTAACTCAGCAGCACCACCAGGACCTTGACCATGCCAGAACCGGCGATGATGGGGATAGCCGGGGTAAAGCAGCTGACCACCGTGTCCAGAATAGCTTTACCGGCGCTCTTCAGGGTCAGTTTTTCCTTCGGCTTTTCATCCGCGGGAGCCACACCAGCATCTCCTACCAGCGCGGTGACCTCCCGATAAGCCTCATCGACCTTGGGGCCGATCACGACCTGATGCTGACCGCTGGAAAGGATCAGATCCAACACGCCATCCAGATTTTTAATGCCATCCACATCCACCTTGTCTGCATCCTTGACAACAAAACGCAGACGGGTCACGCAGTGGGTGATTCCAGAAATATTTTCCTTACCGCCGACTTTTTCCACCAGCTCGGCAGCGAGTTTCTTCATGTCCATTGAGAAACCTCCTCGATCTTTCTTTGAATGCCCGGGACGCGCGCTTGTCCTCTTACGCCTCCTAGTATAAAGGATTTTTCAATGGGATTCCTTTTGTTTTTTTGCAAAATTTCAAGAAATTTTTAATCATCCGTCTCTTGTTCAAAGAATCTGGGACACGCTTTGTCAAAAAAGTCAATTATTTTAAAAATCCTTATCCTTCCTGGTGATTAATACTGGTAAATGACATGCAGATGCAGGATCGCGTTGGCTGGGATCGTCAGGTGGATGGACAGTTCCCCATTCACCACCTGCATTTCCTGCAAATGAAGCTGCGGCACGGAAACCTGCCGCAGATATTCCAGATCATGAGAATGTACATAAATGCCTTCCGATGCGCCCATCTGGCGCAGCAGATCCTGCACGCTGCCATTTTCCGGGCTGATCATCCGCTGTTTAAGGATATACCGTCCGTTCCGAACACCCGTCAGCTGATATTCCAGTGTCAACGGTTCTGCGTCCTCAAAGTACTGGCTCGGTGCACCCAATACCGAGTTCTGCTCGTCCAGATAATACCGGTAATTCAGCCGTTTACAGTTGTGGCAGACGATTTGATAATTTCCTTCCTTACCTGCAAAAAGAATCGAATGGTCATCATGTGCCAGATGATATTCGCCCACCCGGCACAGAAAGCTATAGGCATAATAGGATGGTTTGGGGATCCCGTGCTGTGTCAGAAGGCCGTTTCCGCCAAAGAGCACATTTTTCTTCATCTTTTCCGGGTAGGCAGCATCCAGTGGGATGTTGTGCGCCATACTGCGCACTCGTCCGAAGCAGTCGATCATATTTTTCAGCAGGTTTGCTCCCTTATAGCAGGAATCGTTCATCCAGCTGGTGTTTAGCATATTATCATTCCAGCTGGTGATGTAAACATCCTTTACCATTTCACGGAAACAGGGCTGATTCTGCTGCAGCGTCAAAAGCTGGTTTTTTAGGTAGCTGCTGTCGGTTGCGCGGGACAGTACCGGTCCTTGCCCGGTTTCGTAGTAGAGATATGGCTCCGCTTCAAACGTCTGCGCCGGCTGTACCTCGCCCCGGCGAACCAACTCTCTGCAAAAGCTTTCCACCGCTTCCGGTGCGCCCAATGCAAGTCCTGCACAGAGGAGTGGTTCCCGGCAGCCGTATTTGTTCAGGATCGCCTGCAAGCGCTGTCGGCAGACCCAGTAGGAGTTGGCCTTTTCCGGGGTGAAGATCGTGTTATAGGTCAGTTCCAACCGCCATTTCCGGATGTTCTGAATACTGTACCGGTTTGCAAAATGGGAAAACAACCGATCCAGATAGGCGTACATCTGCTCTGGAACCGTCAGCTGTCGGAACTCCACATAAAACCAAATCATCAGTCCTTGATCCACCAGATCATCCAGATGATGCTCTTCCTGATAGAAAGAGTATTCTTCTCCTGCCACAAAGTTTCTGCAATCTGCACGGATGCGGACAAATCGGAACCCGATCTCACGCTGGAGAATGCGGAGCTGGCTCGCAATGAGGCTATTATCCAGCAGATGTGTATCTCCAAGCGGAAGGACTTCCTTCCAGAACGGGTCATACAGTTCCCGTTTGGTAACATCCACGATTCGGATATCCTTTTTCTGCGCAGCACTTTCCGTGGATTCTTCCTGCAAAATGTTGCCCACAAGTTCCTGAATCTCCGGAATCTGGCCCAGATCATTCTTTTTCCGGTTTTCTTCACGCCATTCCTGCGGAGTTTTTCCGGTGTCCTCTTGAAAATACCGGTAGAAGGATTCGAGATTGGCGAAGCCGTTACTCAGTGCCAGCCGTAGCAATGGCGCATCACTTTCCAGCATATCCTGCTTGGCATGACGCAGACGGACAGCAATCAGGCTGTGATAAAAGGTCTGTCCGGTCTCTTTGCGGAACTGGCGAGAAAAATACTGTGGTACCATGTGGAATGCGTCACTGATTTGTTGAAGGCTCAGTTCTTCATTATAATGTTCTTCAAGATATCGAACGAATTGCTCTGCACGGGTTCCTGTACCGCCCGGCATTTCAACTGCGAAATGCTGCATCAGCAAAAGAACAAGTTCATAGTACAGCCGCCCCAGCTCAGCTTCCTGATAAACACCGCCTTCTGCCAGAATCTGCAGCATTTTTCCCAGTAAACGACGCAGCGGTGTATAATTGTCGCTGACAACATGAGCGGAACTGCACTGGATGCGGTAATTTTTTCCGCCAAAGCAATCCCGCATCTGTGCATCGTCCAGCAAAAATGCCACCAGCAGACCATTTTCCGCCTGAACGGTACACTTCTCATACGGATTCAGCGAAAACAGATCGTCCTTTTTCATCTCAAACATTTCACTGTCTGAGTGTACCTGAACAGGCTCGTTCAAATTCCACAGAAGCATAAAATCAGTCGGCTGTTCTTCCCGCGCGATTTTTCCACGGTATACCATCAGATGAAATGGTCGGTGTGCCATAAATAAAGTCCTCCCGCATGACGATTCTTTCAGTGTTTCAGCCGGTAGTGCCCTTTCCCGGTTCTTTCCAGCTTACCATTTTCACATAATGTTTTCAGCACACGCTGCAACTGGCGGCGGCTACAATGCATGGCGATCACGGTCTCGTTGACGGAATGAATGGTATGATCCGGCTGCATTTTGTCCAAATAAATCAGAAGTTTTTCTTCTAATGTCTGCGTTGTAACATCCATGGTGGACAGCGTCAGTTTCTGCGACATCTGACGCAGGGCAAACCGCAGGAATACCGGGTCATCTTCCAGTGTTTCCCGGTTCTCGGCAAAGGGAATCGCAAGGCAGAGCACCCGTTCTGTCGCTCCGGTGTAAAATGCGCTGCCGTCTGCTCCGCAGAACTCCACATCTCCCAGAAGCGTACCCGCACCGTTTCTCGAAACATAACGAATGCCGCCGTCCTCAGCGAGGTCGTAGATGGAGATCCTGCCATCTGCCACAATCAGGAACTGCTCCAGTGGCCGGAGCGGATGGTTCAACAGTTCTCCTTTTTCAAACTGCAATAACCGGAGTACTGGCGGACGCAAACGAAAACAATGCTGCACCGTCTGATAAATCTGTTCGATTCGTTTTGTGTCCTTGATTTCCATCATAAAACTGCCCTCTTTTTTTCTCTATTGTGCCATACGACACAAGCAATTTCAAGATAAACCATTATAATAGAATGCCGGAGGTAAAAACAAATGGAATCTTTTTTCGATACAAAGCATCTGTACCGCAGCTATTTCAAAATGGCACTCCCCGTTGTACTGGGACTAGCGGTCACACTGGTCTATAATCTGGCCGACACGTTCTTTATTGCGCAGACTAACGACACCAATCTGATTGCCGGTGTTTCGCTCTGTGCGCCGGTCTTCACCACTCTGATGGCCTTCGGCAACATCTACGGACAAGGCGGCAGTTCGTTGATTTCCCGGATGCTGGGGCAGAACGATCTGGACGGTACTGCCCGCATCAGCGCCTTCAGTTTTTACATTGCCATTGCCACGGGTGCGGTTCTGGCGGTCATCATGACCCTGTTCCGCTCCCCATTGCTGACCCTTCTGGGTGCCAGCGCCGAAACCATGGGCCATGCGCAAAGCTACTACACCGTGCTCACCCTCTGTGCGCCCATCATTGTGCTGAGCTTCATCCACTCCAATCTGGTGCGTTGTGAAGGCCTTGCCAACGAATCCATGGTCGGTACGATCCTGGGTGCAGTGGTCAATATCATTCTCGACCCCATCCTGATTTCCGGTCTTGACATGGGCGCTTTGGGTGCCGCTGTTGCCACTGTCATTGGCTACCTGTGCAGCGTGGTGTATTTCCTTTGGATACTGCACAAAAAGAGCCACTGCCTTTCCGTCAAACTTTCCCAGTGCCGTGTCAGCACTGACGAACTGCGTCAGATTCTGGGTGTCGGCATCACGGCAGCCCTGAGCAACCTAATGCAGAGCCTGACCGTCATTGTCATCAACCAGTTCCTGCTGGCCTATGGCAACGATAAAATTGCCGCCATGGGCATTGTACTGAAAGTCAACATGATCGCTCAGCTGATCCTCACCGGCTTCGCCTTTGGCGGCGTGCCGATGTACGGCTATCTGTACGGCGCAAAACAGCAGGACACCCTGAAAAAGTTACTGCGTTTCTGTTTGCTGTTCCTGTGTGTGCTTTCGCTGGTGCTGACGGCATTCCTGTGCCTTGCCGCCACGCCGCTGATGAGTCTCTTTGTACAGGACAGCGCACTGGTCGCCACCGGTGCCGAAATGCTGCGCTGGCAGGCAGCCACGACGGTGTTTGCGGGCATCGTTCTGCTGTTGACCGTGCTGTTTCAGGCTACCGGCAAGATCGTTCCGGCGTTTCTGTTGTCCATCAGCCGGCAGGGAGTCGTATTTCTTGCGGTGCTGGTGGGTTGTGTCCAGTTGTTTGCTTATGATGGCGTCATTATGGCGCAGGCTGTAGCGGATGTACTGAGTGCTATTCTTGCGCTGGGACTGCTTATTGGATATAACCCTCTGAAACAGTAAATCCGGTTTTGCTGCGTGACAGGCAGAACCGACTCTTGCATCGTACTTCATCGTCTTGTGTCCTTTCTGTCTTACGGCACTCTTACCGTTGTGACCTTCGTGATACGGTCTTTCTGATAAGAGTTCGGACACACAGCCGTCAGGGAAGAGCTATTGTTCTCGTTTCCGAAGAAAACAAAAAATCCGAACCCTTCTCGTATCGAGAAAAGGTTCGGATTTTCTTTGCTTGCGAACGGCTGCATCCTGGGTAGACAGTACCCCAGCTCTGGCAACCGCGGGCTAAACGACAGCCGCACTGCGGCTTTGTTTACGGTGCTTCGCATCGCAGCTCTGTTCAAGTCCTCTTATCCGCAC
>CAZUDU010000049.1:0-11343 GCA_964619455.1 uncultured Faecalibacterium sp. | reverse complement strand
TCGGCGACCTCTGCCTTGCTCATCAGCGGAAGCTCGCGGGTGCCGTCCGGGGTGATGAAGGTGACCACGTTCGTGTCCACGCCAAAGCCTGCGCCGGCGACCTTGAGGTTGTTTGCGACCACCATATCAAGGTTCTTTTTGGCGAGCTTGGCAGAAGAGTTCTCCACAAGATCCTTCGTCTCCATCGAGAAGCCGCAGAGGAACTGGTGGGTCTTCTGCGGGCCGAGGGTGCCGAGGATGTCCGGGGTGCGCTCGAGCGGGATGCTCATGTCCCCGTCCTTCTTCTTGATCTTGTCGGCGGCGACCGATGCAGGGCGGTAGTCCGCCACGGCTGCCGACATGATGAGGATATCGCTGTCTGCAAAGCGCTCGGCAACGGCCTCGTACATCTGCTGTGCGGTGGTGATGGGCACATCCTGCGTGAAGGCCACCGGGGGCAGGGCGGTCTGCCCGTGGATCAGGGTGACGGCGGCACCGCGCATTGCAGCGGCACGGGCGATGGCGTAGCCCATCTTGCCGGTGGAGTGGTTGGTCAGGTAACGCACCGGATCCAGAGGCTCCTGGGTCGGCCCGGCGGTCACAGTGACCCGGACTCCGGCCAGATCCTTCGGGCGGGCGATGGTATGCAGGATGTGCTCGATGAGCACATCCTCCTTGGGCAGACGTCCGCTGCCCACATCCTTGCAGGCGAGCATGCCGCTTTCCGACGGGATGATGGTGACCCCGTAGTGCTCCAGCGTTTTCAGGTTGTCCTGCGTGATGGGGTTTTCCAGCATACCGGTGTTCATGGCAGGGGCAACGAGCTTGGGGCATTTTGCCGCCAGCAGAACGGTGGTGAGCATATCGTCTGCGATGCCGTGTGCCATTTTGGCAATGACGTTGGCGGTGGCGGGCGCAACAAGGATCACGTCTGCCTTTTTGGCGAGCGAGATATGGGTGACTTCGAACTTGAAATCGCGGTCGAAGGTATCCACC
Source organism: uncultured Faecalibacterium sp. (assembly GCA_964619455.1). Classification (GTDB taxonomy): domain Bacteria; phylum Bacillota; class Clostridia; order Oscillospirales; family Ruminococcaceae; genus Faecalibacterium. The sequence goes on along the minus strand of CAZUDU010000049.1, from coordinate 10,368 downwards.
ATGCACTTGTGTCCGGTCAGGGTCTCAAAGGTGATGGGGGTGATGAAGTGGGTGGCATTCTCGGTCATGATGACCTCGACATCTGCGCCCAGCTTTTTCAGGGCGCTTGCCACGTTTGCCATTTTATAAGCGGCGATGCCGCCGCACACGCCCAGCAGGACGCACTTTCCATTCAGATCCATTGCAATAACCTCCGTGGAAAACAGACTGTTTTCACATTTCTGACCTTAGTATAATGCAAAACTTCCGCCAGCACAACAAAATCTTTTGCGTGCCCTTGTTTCCGGCGGGCAAATGCGGTAAAATACAGCGTGTAAAAGAGTCAGACGTTTTGACCGAAAAAAGGACCGGAAAGGTTTTACGATTATGATCTTAGCCATTGATGCAGGCAACACCACCGTCGCCCTTGGGGGCATCCGGGACGGACGTGTATGCTTTGTGGCACGCATGGACACGGTACGCACCCGCACAGCTGCGGAGTACCGTGCCGAAATGGAAAAAGTTTTTTCGCGCCGCCGTCACCCGGAGCGCCCGCTCCGGTTCGAGGGAGCGGTGCTGACCAGCGTGGTGCCGCAGATCACCGATGCGCTGGCAGAATGCGCGCAGCACTTTACCGGCAAGTGCCCGGTGATCGTCTCGCCGGAGATCCGCACCGGCCTGACGATGGGGGTGGACGAGCCGAACGCCGTAGGCAAGGACCGCCTTGTGGATGCAGCGTTCGCGGCGGCAAAGTTCCCGCTGCCGGTGGTCACAGTTGATCTTGGCACGGCGACCACCTTCAACGTGGTGGACGAAAACCGGGTGTTCCGGGGCGGTGTGATCTGCCCGGGGCTTTCGACCGGGCTGCGGGCGCTGGGGGAGCGCTGCGCCCAGCTGCCGCAGGTGCATCTTGGTTCCCCAAAAAGCGCGATCGGCACCAACACGGCGAGCTGTATGCTCTCCGGCTCGGTGATGGGCACGGCAGTGCTGATCGACGGCATGGTGCAGCGCATCGAGGAGGAGCTGGGCAAGCCGGTCTCGCTGGTGGTCACCGGCGGGCTGGCAAAGTATGTCACCCCCTTGTGCCGCCATCCGCTGACCTATGACCCCGAACTTCTGATGAAGGGTCTGGCACTGCTGTATGAGCTGAACACTGCGTCGGTGCAGCCGATGTCCCGCCGTGCTCCGGAGGAAAAGCGCCCTGAGCCGCAAAAGCGTGCGAACCGGCGGCGCTATCCCAACAAAACGAAAAAACACAACCGCAATAAAACCTAAAAAGGGAGAACGCGATGAGACTTGGAATTTTGGGCACGGGCAAGATCGTGCAGGAGTTTTTGCCCTGGCTGGTCGAAAACAAGCCGTTCACGGTGCAGGCGGTGTGCAGCACGCCGCGCTCGGCAGAGCTGGCGCAGAGCCTTTGCGCACAGTACGGGATCCCGCAGCAGACCACGAACTTCTTTGAGCTGCTGCAGTGGGTGGATGTGGTGTACATCGCCGTGCCGAACCTCCAGCATGCGCGCTATGCGCGGGTCGCGCTGGAAGCGGGCAAGCACGTGATCGTGGAAAAGCCGATGGCGGTCACCGCGGCCGAGACCGAGGAGCTGGCGGCGCTGGCGCGCCGCAAAAAGGTGTTCCTGTTTGAGGCGGTCACCACCCAGTATCTTGAAAATTATCACAAGCTGCGCGAGCTGCTGCCCCGTGTGGGTACGGTCAAGCTGGTGCAGTGCAGCTTCAGCCAGTATTCCAGCCGGTACGATGCCTTCTGCGCCGGAGAGGTGCTCCCGGCATTCGACCCGGCATGCGCAGGCGGCGCACTGATGGATCTGGGCGTGTACAACGTCAGCTATATCGTGGGTCTGTTCGGGGAGCCGAACACGGTACATTACAGCGCCAACATCGAGCGCGGCATCGACACCAGCGGCATCCTGTCGATGGACTACACCGGCTTCAAGGCGGTGAGCGTTGCCGCCAAGGACTGCTCTGCCCCGGCGCGGTACCTTATTCAGGGCACTAAGGGCTACCTGCTCCAGAAATCCACCGCGAACTTCTGCGGCGGGCTGACCTTCCACCCGAACGAGGGCAAGGAGGAGCACTATAACCTGAACGGCGGACGCCCCCGTCAGGCGGCAGAGTTCGAGACTTTTGCCCGCGCGATCGCGTCCGGCGATCAGGAGCTTTGCACCCGCATGCTGGACACCAGCATTGCGGTGAGCCGCGTGCTCAATGTCGCCCGCAAGGATGCAGGGATCCGCTTCCCCGGAGACAGATTCTAAAAGCAAAAAGTAAGAGTGAAGAGTGAATAAGTGATGGGATTTTCGGTTACGGCCTTGCCTCTCCCTTCGGGAGAGGTGGATGCGACCATTGGGAGCAGACGGAGAGGGCGAGCCAGTGTATCGCTGTTTGCATTTTCACCCTATCGGACACATTTGGGGAGAGTCAAGAAAATCAGCTCGGTCCGCATGAAAATGCGTTCTGATAGATCGAACATCCACACAAAACCCGCACAGAGCGGGCAGGTTTGCGCCGTATCCGACGTATGGGCGGAACGACAGCAGGAGGATTTGTTATGAAGAATGTGAACACTCGGACACGGGTCATGACCCGTGTGGCATTGCTCGTTGCCATTGAGCTGGCAATGAAGCTGATCGGGCTGGGCAGTGTGCCGGTGGGCCCGCTCTATATGAGCTTTCTGACCCTGCCCATCGCGGTGGGCGCCATCACGATGGGGCCTGCCGTGGGTGCCGTGCTGGGCGGCGTGTTCGGCGCGGTGAGCTTTTACGATGCGATCACCGGTGCTTCCGCAATGACCGGTGCGCTGTTTCAGGTCAGCCCGCTGCACACCTTTATCCTGTGCGTCGGGATGCGTGTGCTGATGGGCGCGGGCGTTGGGCTGGTGTTCCGGCTTTTGAAAAAGCTGGATCGCTCCAGGAGCTGGAGCTACATCCTCAGCGCCATGTGTGCCCCGGCGTTCAATACCCTGTTCTTTATGGGGTACATCGTGCTGGCGTTCTACGGCTGCGACTATGTGCAGAACCTCGTTTCGGTCAAGGACGCAGCGAACCCTTTGATGTTCGTGGTGCTGCTGGTCGGTGTACAGGGCGTGGCAGAGTTTCTGGTGTCCGGCATTCTGGGCGGCGTGGTCGCCCGTGCTGTGGCAAAGTATGTAAAATAAAAAATGCGTTCCGGGCAGGTACAGCTTTGCTGTGCCTGCCCTTTTTGCGTTCACCCTCCTGCTGGTTTGTGCATAGGATAGCGCAAAGCAACAAGGGGGCGGCGGCATGGAAGGCAAGGGGCTGTTTGCGGTCGTGGGTGCCGATGCGCGGCAGGCGGCGGCCGCGCGGGCACTGGCGCGGGCGGGGTATAAGATCGGCGGGGCAGAGCAGACGGCGCTGGCAGATTACATCCTGCTGCCGATGCCGCTGGACGAGACCCGCACCCCGCTGGCAGAGCTGCTGCGCGCGGCAAAGCCGGGGGCATTGGCGCTGGGCGGCAGAGTATCGCCGCAGGCAGTGCAGATCGCGCAGCAGGCAGGGGTGGAGCTGGTGGATTACCTTGCCCGGCGGGAGCTGGCCGTCTACAACGCCATCCCCACGGCAGAGGGCTGTATCGGCATCCTGCTGCGGGAGCGCAAACGCACCCTGTGGGGCGCGAACCTGCTCGTGCTGGGTTATGGCGCGGTGGGGCAGGCGCTGAGTGTCCGCCTTGCCGCACTGGGGGCACAGGTCACGGTGGCGGTACGCCGACCCGAACAGCGTGCCGGGGCAGAAAGCGCCGGGCTGCGCGCAGTGCCGCTGGCAGGGCTTGCCGCCCTTGCCCCGGCGTTCGATACGGTGATCAACACTGTTCCGGCATGGGTGCTGACGGCTCAGGTGCTGGAGCGGCTGCGCCCGGGCAGCCTGATCGTGGATCTGGCATCCCGCCCCGGCGGGACGGATTTTGCGGCGGCGCAGCGGTGCGGGCACCGTGCCATCCATGCGCTGAGCCTGCCTGCCGCCTGTGCACCGGAGACGGCGGGGGAGCTGGTGGCGCGCACGGTACAGACCATTTTGCAGGAGCGGGAGGGAACGAGATGACAACACCGAAAAAAGGCTGCGCAGCATTTGCGGTCTGCGGCAGCTTCTGCACGCTGGAACCGGCGCTTGTGCAGGCACGGCGGCTGGCCGGGCAGGGGTGGGAGCTGCTGCCCGTCATGAGCTTTGCGGCGGGGCGGGATACCCGCTTTGGCACCGGGGAATACTGGAAACAGCAGCTCGAAACGATCACCGGGCACCCGGTGCTGGATTCCTTGCAGGCGGTGGAGCCGCTGGGACCTAAACGGATGGCACAGGCGCTCGTGATCGCGCCCTGTACCGGGGCAACGCTTGCGCGGCTGGCGGCGGGGCTTTCGGATACGCCGGTCACGCTGGCGGCCAAAAGCCTGCTGCGGGTGGGCTGCCCGGTCGTGATCGCGGTTTCGACCAATGACGGGCTGGGCGCTTCGGGCGAGAACATCGCGCGGCTCTATCAGCGCAAGAACTATTATTTTGTGCCCTACGGGCAGGACGACTGCCGCGCAAAGCCCCAGAGCCTGAAAGCGGAGCTTGGCGCACTGCCCGATACGCTGGAAGCGGCACTGCGGGGCGAACAGCTCCAGCCGGTGCTGATCGGAAGTAAGAAGTAAAAGGGAAGAGTGAACAAGTGGCTGCTGTCCTGGTCTTGCCGGAGCGGGCAAGGATGCTGAAATGCTCTTTGCGTTGACCGAAGACGTTTTCTGCTTGCCGAAAGTGGGGTGGCTTTTCAGCGAAGGTAAAATGTGCTATACTGATAGAAATGCCAAACCTTGCGGCGGGGATGGGAAGAAATCAGAAAACGGAGTATTGACGAAATGAAAAAACGAACAGCGGCGCTTTGCGCTTTGCTGCTGATCCTGTGCGCTGTGTTTGCGCCGGGCGCGGCGGCTGCCGCCCCGGTACTCAGTGCGACCCGTGCGTACTGCATCATCGATGCAGATACCGGCGTTGTGCTGGCACAGCAGAACATGAACGAGGAACTGCACCCGGCTTCCATCACCAAGGTGATGACGCTGGGGCTTGCCTGCCAGAAGGCACAGGGCGATTGGGAAAATACCCTGCTCACGGTGAGCCACGAGGACGTCTACTCGCTGGTGGGGACGGATTCCAGCCACATTGCCCTGCGGGTGGATGAGCACGTTCCGCTGGAGGATGCACTGTACGCGACCATGATGGCGAGCGCCAACGATGGTGCGAATGTTCTGGCGGAATATTTCGGCGAGGGCACCATTGCGGACGGCGTGGCAAAGATGAACGAGCAGGCGGCGGCGCTGGGGCTGGAGCATACCCATTTTGCCAACCCTCACGGCATCAGCGCGGACGATCACTACACCAGCTGCTACGACATGGCGCAGATCCTGCGCTGGGCGCTGGAGCAGCCCGGCTTTGAAGAGGTCTTTACCCGGCGGGAGGTCTACACCATGGAGCCGACCGACCTGCAGCCGGTGACCCGCTATTTCTCCCAGCAGGACAAGATGCGCATCGGCTCCAGCCGGTACAATATCTCCACCATCCTCGGCTCCAAGCTGGGCTACACCAACAAGGCACGGTACAGCTATGTCTGTCTGGCGGAGCAGAACGGGGTGCGGGTCATCTGCGTGACCATGCAGAGCCAGCTGAGCACCGATAAATACAACGATGTGCGGGTGCTGCTGGACTATGCCTTTGATACCTTCACCGGTTATACCGAGCTGCCCGGCGGCAGGGTATCGGCGCAGCTGTCCACCGTGGGCGGCGGTGCAGAGCTGGGCAATGTGACTGTGACTGACCCCGGTGTGCGCCTGCTGCTTGCAGACGGGCTTTCAGCACAGGATGTGACCGTCTCGCTTGAGCTGCCGGAGCAGTACCGGCTGGGCGAGGAGCCGCAGGTGTACGCCGTGTATACCGTTCACGGCGGCAGCTTGCAGGAGGACGCGAGCATCCGGGTCGAGGCAGAGATCTCCGGGCTGGAGGATCTGCTGGCGCAGAACGTGGGCGCGGTGCTGCCTGCGGCGCAGGATGTGGAGCCGAAGCCTGCGGTCTGGAAATGGCTTGCTTTTCCGGCGGGAGCGTTGGCGCTCGTTGCGCTGCTCTTTGCCGGCACAAGGATGCTCCGGCGCCGTCCGCGTCGGCGGAAGTGGTAAAAAAGCTTCCCTGAAACAACGGGAAAGCCGGAAATAAACGGGGCAATGTCCCCAAAAGTGAGGTAAAAATATGGGCAAGTTCACCTTTACGGAGACCGAGATCCCCGGTGTCGTCATCATTGAACCGCAGGTGTTCGGGGACGACCGCGGTTACTTTATGGAGACCTATCAGAAGGATCAGTTCGCGGCGGCGGGCATCGACAAGGAGTTCGTGCAGGACAACCAGAGCCGCTCCACCCGCGGCGTGCTGCGCGGGCTGCACTTCCAGAAGAACCACACGCAGGGCAAGCTGGTGCGTGTGACCAAGGGCGAAGTGTATGACGTTGCGGTGGACTGCCGCCCGAACAGCGCCACCTTTGGCAAGTGGGTGGGCGTGACCCTGTCGGAGGAGAACAAGAAGATGTTCTATATCCCGGAGGGCTTTGCACATGGTTTTCTGGTGCTGAGCGATGTGGCAGAGTTCTGCTACAAGTGCACCGATGTCTACGACCCCACCAGTGAGGGCGGCATCCCTTACGACGATCCCACCGTCAACGTTCAGTGGCCGGACTGCGGCTGCGAGCACAAGACCAGCGCCAAGGACAAGCTGCACGAGCCGTTTGCAGCCCAGAAGTTTGAATTTTTTGAAAAGTGGTGACCGCTGTGGCGAAACTCAAAGCGATGTGGAACGGTGCATGGCGCTACCGTTATCTGCTGTGGAACCTTGTCAGCCGTGATTTCAAGCTCAAATACCGGCGCAGTGTGCTGGGCGTGGTGTGGAGCGTGCTCAACCCGCTGCTGATGTGTCTGGTCTACTGGGCGGTGTTCAGCAGCCTGATGGATATGCGGGGCAGCGGCATCGACAATTTTGCCGTCTTTCTGATGTGCGGTCAGCTGCTGTTCAACTTCTTCAACGAGGCGACCTCCACCAGCATGAGCAGCGTGCTCAGTGCGGCGCCGCTGCTCAAAAAAGTGTATATCCCAAAATATGTCTTCCCGCTGGAAAAGTGCTGTTTTGCCATGGTGAACTGCTTTTTCAGCTTCCTGGCGCTGGTGATCGTGATGATCTTTACCGGCGCGTCCTTCCACTGGACGATCATCGAAGCGCTCTACCCGCTGGTGACCCTGTTCTTCTTCAGCCTGGGCGTGGGGCTGTTTCTGGCGGCGGCGACCGTCTTTTTCCGGGATATCATGCACCTGTGGGGCGTGTTCATCACGGCGCTGCTGTATTTCTCGGCGATCTTCTATGACCCTGCCCAGATGACCTTCTCCATCGGCGGGTTCAATATGCAGCAGGTCATCAAGCTCAACCCGCTGTATTGGTATATCACCGGCTTCCGGCGCACGGTCATGTGGGGCATCCCGCTGGATTTCAACATGTTCGCGGTCTGCGGCGGCTGTGCGGTGGTCTCGGTCATCGTGGGCGTGTGGGTGTTCCGCAAAGTGCAGGATCGCTTTGTGCTGCATATTTAAGGAGGGCGAAGGATGGAACCGATCATCAAAATAGATAATGTTTCCATGTGCTTCAACCTCTCTACCGAAAAGCACGAGAGCCTGAAGGAATACTTCCTTGCCATGGTGCAGGGGCGGCTGAAGTACGACGAATTCTATGCGCTGCGGGATGTGAGTCTGGACATCATGCCCGGTGATTTTTACGGGCTGGTGGGGCTGAACGGCTCGGGCAAGTCCACCCTGCTCAAGACCATTGCGGGTGTGTATAAGCCCACCAAGGGCAAGGTGACGGTGGGCGGCACCATCGCGCCGCTGATCGAGCTGGGCGCGGGCTTTGATATGGATCTGACCGCGCGGGAGAACATCTACCTCAACGGCACGGTGCTGGGCTTCTCGCCCAAGTATCTGGACGAGAAATTCGATGAGATCGTGGAGTTCAGCGAGCTGCAGGATTTTCTGGATGTGCCGCTGAAGAACTACTCCTCCGGCATGGTGGCGCGCATCGGCTTTGCCATTGCCACCATCACAAAGCCGGATGTCCTCATTGCAGACGAGGTGCTCTCGGTGGGCGACTTCCTTTTCCAGCAAAAATGCGAAAAGCGGATGCAGGAGCTGATGGCGGGCGGCACCACGGTCATTCTGGTCTCTCATTCGATCGAGCAGATCGAGCGGATGTGCACCAAGGTGGCGTGGCTGAGCCACGGCAGACTGAAGATGAACGGCGACACAGAAACGGTCTGTGCCGCGTACAAAGCGACCCACCGGGGCGAGGCATAACGGATGAATGTACGACTGAAACGCATCAGAGAGCTGGCGGGCTATGCCGTCCGGCTGGCAAAAGAGGAAGGGCTTGGCACCATGCTGGTGCGGGGCGCGGGCTTTTTCAAGCGGCGTTTCTTTGGCAAAAAGGCGCGGTATCTGCCCGGCAAAAAGGTGCTGGAAGCACAGCGTGCAGAGTTTGCAGGCAAAGGTGCAGAGGACTGCGGCCTGCCGCTGATCAGCGTGCTGACCCCGCTGTACAATACACCGGAAAAATACCTGCGGGAGTTTCTGGATTCCTTCCTCAGCCAGACCGCCCCGAATGGGGAGCTGATCCTTGCGGATGCTTCTGACCCGGATCACCCGGAAGTCGGCAGCATCGCGCGGGAATATCAGGCAAAAAATCAACGCATCGTATACAAAAAGGTCGAGAATCGGGGCATCGCGGCGAACACCAACGCGGCGGCAGCGCTCGCGCAGGGGGAATATCTTGCCCTTGCGGATCACGATGACGTCCTTACACCCCATGCCATGTACACGATGGGCAAGGCGATCCTCGCATTGCGTGCCGAGGGCAAGCCGGACAGCTTCCTGTACAGCGACGAAGCGCTCTTTTCCAAGAGCATCCGGAGCCCGGGTGCGGCGCATTTTAAGCCGGACTATGCGCCGGATTACCTGCTCTGCTGCAACTATATCTGCCATCTGGCGGTGTTCCGGCGGGAACTGTTCGAGCAGGTGGGCGGCGAGCGCAGCGAATGCGACGGCAGTCAGGATCACGATCTGTTCCTGCGGCTGATCGAGCGGTGCGGTGGTGCGGCGCATGTGCCGCAGGTGCTGTATTACTGGCGGGTGCACGCTGGTTCGACCTCCGGCGGCGCAGACGCAAAGCCCTATGTGGCGGCAGCGGCCAAAAAGGCGCTGGCAGATCATCTGGAGCGCACCGGGCGCAGCGGCACGGTGGAGGAGGGGCTGTTTCCCAGTACCTACCGGGTCCGCTGGGCGATCGAAGGCGCACCGAAGGTGAGCATCCTCATCCCGAACAAGGATCACACCGAGGATCTGGAAAAGTGCCTGCACAGCATCTGGGCAAAGACTGCATGGGAAAACTACGAGGTCATCGTCATCGAGAACAACTCCACCGAGCCGGAGACCTTTGCCTACTACCAGAAAGCAAAGCGGCGCTACGAGGGATTGCGGGTGGTGAACTACCCCGGCAAGGGGTTCAACTTTTCTGCGATCAATAATTTTGGGCGCAAATATGCCAGTGGGGAATATCTGCTGCTGCTGAACAACGATGTGGAGGTCTGCAACGGCGACTGGCTGACCGAGCTGCTGCGCCAGTGTGCCCATCCCGGCGGGGCGGCGGTCTGCGGTGCGATGCTCTACTACCCGGACGATACCTTGCAGCATGCCGGTGTCGTGACCGGTCTGGGCGGCTATGCAGGGCACAGCCACAAATACAAAAAGCGCGGCGGCAGCGGATATCTGTTCCGCGCCGCCACAGTGCAGAATTTTTCAGCGGTGACCGGGGCGTGCCTGCTGGTCAGAACCAGCGTGTTCGATCAGGTGGGCGGTCTGGACGAGAAGTTTGCGGTCGCGTTCAACGATGTGGATCTCTGTCTGCGGGTGCGGGATGCGGGCTGGCGCATCGCATGGACGCCGTATGCAGAGCTGATCCATTACGAGAGCAAGAGCCGCGGCGGGGACGAAAAAGACCCGGCAAAGGCGGCGCGTTTTGCTTCCGAGCAGCAGCGGCTGTACGACATCCACGGCAAGGCAAACATTCTGGATGATCCCTATTACAACCCGAACCTGACCCGTGACCGGGAGGATTTCTCGGAAAGCGACGACCTGCGCGGGCTGAAAGAGGGCAGGGTGACCGTCCGCTGGAGAGAGGCTTAAAAGGTTTCCTGTTCTGCCAGAGCCTTCCCCCGGCCGGGGAGCTCAGGCAAACCCTTGCGGCTTGCCAGCTCTCCCGAAGGGCGAGCGTCTCGCGAAACGATAACGCTAGCCGCGCCGCCAAAGCC
>CAZUDU010000048.1:0-11574 GCA_964619455.1 uncultured Faecalibacterium sp. | reverse complement strand
TCTCCTCCGAAAAAGCAGCGGCTCCGTAGAAGTACAGAGCCGCTGCTTTTTGTATAACCAAGAGGGGAGAGAACGCTCGAACGTTTTCTCCCCTGTGTGCATGGGAAAATCGTTCAACCCTCCACTATCATGACGACATCGCCTTCAAACGGGTGAAGGGGGACAAGGGCCGTATCACCGTTCCGTTCTGTGCGCAGCCATGCCGAATGACGGCTGTTCAGGTCGTAAACACGGATGCGACAGCCGACAAAATCGCTCCTGAGCGCAAGACGCGTGTTGACAGGAAGATAGATCAGGTACAGCTCCCGGTCTGCCGCTTTTGCAGCCCGGATCTCCGGTGAGAGATTCTGTATGATCTCCTGACAAGGGGTCAGCGTGCCGATGTGCAGGCTCTCAAAGAGCTCCCGCATAAAGCCGTAGTCCCATGCGCCGGGGAAGGAAAGTGCGGTCTGGTGCGGCTGAGGAGCATCGAATCCTTCGCCCAGAGCAAGACAGCTCCGATAACCGGTCGTGACCCAGTTCCATACGCCGTGTGCACCGTAGGTGATGCCGGCGCACGCGCCGGACAATAGGCTTTGCCATGCAGCACGGCGGATCTCGAACCGCCCGAACCGTCCGTACAGATTATGGCTGTAACCCATCTGTTCATAGCAGGGTTCACTATTGATGACAGGACGTTTCGGTTCGCGGGCAGTGAATGCCTCTGCGGAGGTATAAGCCATCTCCTGTGCGCCACTATTGTGACCGGACTGATACAGATAAAAATCCATCTGCTTGGCGAACACGTCTGGCAGGTCGGTAAAGCGCCCCTTGATGTGCATGGTCTTCAGCCCATCAAAGCCGCGTGCTGCCAGAACATCAAAGGCCTTCTGGTAATAGTCGATCGTTTCCTGTGTGGGGAAATCGGTATCACCGCTGATGACGTACACAGGCTCAAATTCGTCAAAGGAATCGTAAATCGTATTCAGAACAGCTTCCAGCTCATGCGGCGGGATCTGGTAGCGCGGAATCATATTGTTTGCCCATGTGCCCGGCACCTGATTGCTCCACAGTACAACCAGCGCAAGGGTGAAACCTTCGTCCTTTGCCATGCGGCACATCTCACGCGCATGGTCAAAATACTCCTGTCGGGGGCGTGCATAGTCCGGGAAACCATCCTCTGCAAGCTCGAACGGAGCCCAGTTCAAAGGGCTTTCGCTGCGATCCCACTGTGTCAGTGTGTTGATCTGCAATACTGTAAAGCCCTGCTCCCGGCGCTGTTTGAGGTAGAAGCGCCAGTCATCCAGCGTGATATTCGTGAATGCACTCCAGATGGTGTCTGCCAACCAGAAGAACGGTTTGTCGTCAAGCTCCAGATGGCGCTGATCGGCGGAGACAGTCAGTTTGCTCATGGCGTCAAAACTCCTTTTCAATCGCAAAACCATGCGGCTGTCCGAAGGATCCCGGATACCGCATGGTTTTTTTTTGTTGCTTATGTACGGCACACTGCCGCTGAGGAGAACTGATTACTTTTTGATGATCATGGAATCATCAAAACCAAACAGGTAGGTGCAAATCGCAGTGCCGAAGTAGGCAATGGCGCAGGCGATCAGGAAGCCTACGAAACCGACACCTGCATAGGCGGGCAGGGTGAGCAGGCTGGTGCCGACCAGAGCGGGCACACGGGTGCCTGCGGCAGCAACGATGCCGCCTGCAATGCCAGTGAAGACCATACCGATGTAGAAAGGCTTCTTGTACTTCAGGTTGATGCCGTAGATCGCAGGTTCTGTGATACCCGCGAGGGTTGCCGTCAGTGCGCAGGAACCGGCTTCACTCTTCAGTTCGGGATCCTTTGTCTTAAGGAAGACGCCCAGTGCAGCACCTGCCTGTGCCATGTTGTTGGGACCGGTGATGACGAACAGGCTGTCAAAGCCGGTGGTCGCAATGTTGTTGATGACGATGGGAACGAAGCCCCAGTGCAGACCGAAGATGACAAAGCAGGGCCAGAAAAATGCAACGACAGCGCCTGCGATCACGGGGTTGATACTCATGATGAAGGTATAACCGGCGGCCAGTGCGGTGCCGGCGTAGCTGGTGACGGGACCAATGACCAGATAGGTCACGGGAACACAGATCATGATCTCCAGCATGCCGAGGAAGATGTTTTGCAGGATGTCAGGCAGAAGTTTTTTCAGACCCTTTTCCACTACGGAAGTGAACCAGACGGCTGCGATCGCCGGAATGACCGAGGAAGCATAGTTCATCAGAACCACCGGAATACCAAGGAAGGTGATCGCAGTGCCGGCGTTTTTCAGAGCAACCATGTTAGGGTAGACCAGCGCGGCGGTGACCGCTAGTGCAACGAACTGGTTGCAGCCAAACTTTTTGGCGGCGCTGATGCCCAGAGCCAGCGGCAGGAAGTAGAAGATTGCATCTGCACCGGCGTAAAGGATCTGGTAAGTACCGCTGTCGGTACCCAGAATGTTGAAGTTGGTGAGCAGGATCAAAACGACCTTGAGCATACCGGCACCGGTAAATGCTGCCATCAGCGGGGTGAACAGACCGGAGACAAGGCTGATGAACTTGCCAACGAAGTTCGTGTCTTTTGCACCGCCTTCGTCCGCAGCGACCTCGCCGCCGCCTACAAGACCGGTGACAGAAAGAACTGCGTCATAGATCTGACCGACCTTGGTGCCAACGACGACCTGGATCTGACCGCCGACATCCAGAACTTGGATCACGCCATTGAGCTGCTCCAGAACAGCCGTGTTGACCTTGCTTTTATCCTTGAGTGTAAAGCGCAGGCGGGTGATGCAGTGGGTGAGGGAGGAAATATTCTCCTTACCGCCAACGTTCTCGACAATACCGCTTGCCAGAGAAGTGTAATCCTTTGCCATGAGTTGTACTCCTTTCAACTTCGTGAAACGCTCACGCCGGAGCGGTTTCGTTCTTTGCAAGTAAACTATAACATTTTTTAGAACAAAGAGGTCTAACAAGCGGGTTGCATCCAAGAAAACCGTCAAAATCTTCAAACAGAGCCACTAAAATTGGCGCAATATTCACAATGCGCGAGGGGGTTGCACTGAAGATTACTAAATTGTTTACTAAATTTGGATGAATGGAAAGAACGTCATTTCATATAGGTCTTTGTGCGCACAACGGTCCGCACAAGGACGCTCTCGCGCACGAGGACTTCTGGCGCGATTGCGATGCGGACGCGTTCCGGCGGCATCGTACGCAGGATGGTGTTCAGCCGCTCGACGGCCAGCGCGCCCATGCGCTGCTTTTGCACCTGCATCGTGGTCAGCGGCGGGTCGAGCACCTCACTGATCGTGGAATCGTCGAACCCGATGATGGAAACATTCTCTGGGATGCGGTAACCGTATTTCAGCAGGGTACGGCAGCAGCCTGCGGCAATGCGGTCGTTGTCAGCAAAAAAGGCGGTGGGGAGCAGCGGTTCACTGTCCAGATACCTTGCCATATCTTCTGCGGCGCCCTCGGTGGAGGGGTTGACATTGATGATCCGCCGTGCCGAGTCGGTCGCGGCTTCGCCCGGTAGGGTTCGGCAGGCAGAAAGATATCCGCTCTGACGCTCCCGGAAGTTGCGGATCTCGACACTGCTGTGCAGGTAACCGATGCGGGTGTGGCCGCATTCGATCAGATACTGCACGGCTTTCCAGGCACCCAGGGTGTTATCAATGGCGACTGCGTCATATTCCAGCGCAGGGAAGGAGTTGTCCAGAATGACGAGGGGGAGATTCAGTGCGCGGAACGGATCCATATCGACTGTGTGCATTTCGGTCGCAAGCAGGATGACTCCGGCGCTGTTCTGGCTCTGGATGCTCCGGAGCTGCTCTTGTGCCGGGTGGTTGCCATAAAAGTAACTGATCGACAGATGATAGCCCAAAGCATGCGCTTCGTCCACAACGCCCTTGGTGAGCTGCTCAAAAAACGGTGTGTCGGCCATCACCTTGCCGTGGCGTTTATAAATGACGAGCTGGATGTTCTTGTTGGACTCGGGGATCCGCTCCTGTACCTGCATCCCCATTTCGCGTGCGAGCTGCAAGATCTGGGCACGTACGGCATCGCTCACGCCGGGTTTACCGCGCAGCACCAGTGAGACGGTCGCCTGCGAGACCCCAGCTTTTTCTGCAAGTTGCTTTGCTGTAATACGCATGAATTTCCCTCTCTTTCCTTATTTATATTGTATCTGTCCGCAAAACGGACTGTCAAGGTTCAGTTCTACAAAATTTTACTAAATAATTTAGTCAAAAACTCCTGACAGACGCTTTTGTTTGGTGGAATTGTCTAAAACCAGCCGGAATAAAAAAGCACTTTGCAGAAAAACAGGGATACAACCCGCCCGGAGCCATCGCGTAAAATCGAATATGCTAAACTGATACCAGAAAAACTTCATCTGCCAGAATATGGAGGTATGGATCAGTATGGCGCACATTAAATTGGGTTTCGCACCGACCAGACGCAGTATTTTTTCTGCCCCGGATGCAATCAAGTACCGTGGTTTGACTGCCGCACGTCTGCAGGAGCTGGGTGTGGACTTTGTGGACATCGACGACATCAACGCGGAAGGGCTGCTCTATGATGAGAACGACCGCCTGAAAATCGTGGAAAAATTCAAGGCAGAAAAGATCGATGGTCTGTTTCTGCCGCATTGCAACTTTGGTACGGAGTATGAATGTGCGCGCCTTGCCAAGGATCTGGGCGTTCCAGTCCTTCTGTGGGGCCCGCTGGATGAGCGCCCGGAACCGAACGGCGTGCGCCTGCGCGATACGCAGTGTGGTCTGTTTGCGACCGGCAAGGTCTTGCGCCGTTTTCAGGTGCCGTTCACCTATCTGACTAACTGCCGTCTGGAAGATCCCGTGTTCGAGCGCGGTGTGCGGGATTTTCTGGCAGTGTGTAATGTGGTCAAGACCTTCCGGAACATCCGAATCCTTCAGATCGGTCCTCGCCCGTATGACTTCTGGTCTACCATGTGCAACGAAGGCGAGCTGCTGGAAAAGTACAACGTGCAGCTTGCACCGGTTCCGCTGCCAGAACTGACCGCGGAAGTCCGGAAAGCGATTGCGGACGGCACTGAGGTTCAAGCGACCATTGCCTACTGCCGCGAAAAGATGGAGATTAAGGTGACAGACGAGCAGTTGTTGAACATTGCTGCGCTGGCGGTGGCAATGGAGCGGCTGATTCAAAAATACCATTGCAACGCTGCGGCGATCCAGTGCTGGAACGCCTTGCAGGGCGAACTCGGCATCATGCCTTGTGCCGCGAATGCACTGCTGAACGATAAGGGCATCCCGGTCGTATGCGAAACAGATATCCATGGTGCGATCACCGCGCTGATGGTAGAAGCGGCCGCAAACGATGAGACCCGCAGCTTTTTTGCCGACTGGACGATCCGCCACCCGGACAACGTCAACGGTGAACTGCTTCAGCACTGCGGTCCGTGGCCGCTGTCGGTGGCAGGCTGCAAGCCCTGCATCACCTATCCGCTGGCATTCGATTACCCCGGCGCGATCACTGCCGAAGCAAAACACGGTGACCTGACCCTTGCCCGTTTTGATGGCGACAACGGCAATTACAGCCTGCTGCTGGGTCATGCAAAGGGCATCGATGGTCCCAACGGGATGGGGACTTACCTCTGGGTCGAGGTGGAGAACATCAAGCGTCTGGAGGCAAAGGTCGTGGAAGGACCGTATATCCACCACTGTGTGGGCATCCATAAGGATGTGGTTCCGGTGCTGTACGAGGCATGCAAGTACCTTGGTGTCCAGCCCGATCTGTACGACCCGATCGAAGAACAAGTCAAAGCCTATCTGCGAGGAGAATGAGTTATGGATCTGCGTGAACTGGAACAAAAACGTTGGGATCTGCGCCGTGAAACCGTGGATATCATCATGGCAGGCGGCGGTGGACACATCGGCGGTGATATGAGCGTACTGGATATTCTGCTGGTGCTGTATCGGAACCATCTGCGGATCACACCGGAGCGGGTCGATGACCCGGATCGTGACCGTTTTGTACTGAGCAAGGGTCATGCAATGGAGGCACTGTATGCGGTGCTGGCAGATTGCGGCTATCTGGATCTTGAGGATATCAAGGCGCGATTTTCCAAGTTTGGTTCGCCCTACATCGGGCACCCGAACAACAAACTGCCCGGCATTGAGATGAACTCCGGTTCGCTTGGACACGGGCTGCCGGTCTGTGTCGGCATGGCGCTGGCGGCAAGGATGGACGGACGAAACAGCCGCATCTATACCGTGATGGGTGATGGCGAGCTTGCAGAGGGAAGCGTGTGGGAAGGCGCGATGGCAGCGGGCAACTACCGGCTGGACAATCTTTGCGCCATTGTGGATCGGAACCGCTTGCAGATCTCCGGCAGTACCGAGGACGTGATGAAGCAGGACTGCCAGGAACAGCGTTGGGCAGCTTTTGGCTGGAACGTGCTCAGTGTAGACGGCAGCAGCATCGAAGCACTGGATGCAGCACTCACTGCTGCGAAGCATCACCCCGGTCAGCCTACGGTCATCATTGCAAACACGATCAAGGGCTATGGCAGTGCGTTGATGGAAAATAAGGCGGACTGGCATCATCACCTGCCCAATGAAGCGGAATATCAGCAGATTATTGCGGATTTTGCCGCACGGAAGGAGGCAGCTCAGAATGGCTAATAAGATCCCGAACCGTCAGGCAATCTGCGATGCGCTGATGAATGCTGCACAGGCCGACAAGGATATCATTGTACTGTGCAGTGACAGCCGCGGAAGTGCCAGCCTGACCAAATTTGCACAGACCTATCCGGAGCAGTTCGTGGAGATGGGTATTGCAGAGCAGGATCTGGTCAGCGTGGCTGCCGGGCTTGCAAGCTGCGGCAAGAAGAGCTTTGCAGCATCTCCCGCGTGCTTCCTTTCGACCCGGAGCTATGAACAGGCAAAGATCGACTGTGCTTACTCCAACACGAACGTTACCCTTATCGGTATTTCGGGCGGTGTGAGCTACGGTGCATTGGGCATGAGCCACCACTCCGCACAGGATATCGCTGCAATGAGTGCAATCCCCAATATGCGCGTTTACCTGCCCAGTGACCGGTTCCAGACCGCCAAACTGATCGAAGCGCTGCTCGAGGATACAAAACCCGCTTACCTGCGTGTGGGTCGCAACCCGGTAGAGGATATCTATACGGAAGAAAACTGCCCCTTTACGATGGATCACGCCACGGTTCTGGCACAGGGCAGTGACATTGCGATCATTGCCTGTGGCGAAATGGTACGTCCTGCTCTGGATGCTGCAGCACTTTTGCAGGAACAGGGAATCCATGCGAGTGTGCTGGATATGTACTGTGTCAAACCGCTGGATGTTCAGGCGGTCATCGATGCAGCAAGTTCTGCCAAGGCTGTTCTGACCGTGGAAGAACATTCGCCTTATGGGGGACTGGGCAGCATGGTGGCTCAGGTCGTAAGTGAGCACTGTCCGCGCACGGTCAAAAATCTTTCTCTGCCGGATGCACCGGTCATCACCGGTACCTCGCAGGAGGTGTTCGCATATTACGGGCTGGATGCCGCCGGGATCGCAGCGTCTGCGGTGCAGCTTCTGAAATGATAGGGTAAAATGATGGAACGATACATTTTGGCAATCGATCAGTCTACACAGGGCACCAAAGCGATGCTGTTTGATGCGGCAGGGAAACTGACGGCTCGTGCAGACCGCCCCCATCAGCAATATGTGGATGACCATGGCTGGGTCAGCCATGATCTGGAAGAGATATGGGGCAATACCCTTGCCGTTACACAGGATGTGGTACAAAAGGCGGGCATCCGTTCCGAGCAGATACTGGCAGTCGGGCTGACGAATCAGCGCGAGACGGTTGCTGCATGGGAACGCAGTACCGGCAAAGCGGCGGCACCAGCCATCGTCTGGCAATGTGCCCGTGCAAAAGAGCTCTGTGAGGAGCTGACACCGTATGCGGATACGATCCGGGAGAAGACCGGCATCCCGCTTTCGCCGTATTTTTCTGCGCCCAAAATGGCGTGGCTGCTGCGCAATGACCCTCATGTCGCTGCGTTGGCAGAACGGGGTCAGCTCTGCATGGGAACGATCGACAGCTTTCTGGTCTACCGCCTGACCGAGGAAAAGGCATTCAAGACCGATTATTCCAATGCCAGCCGCACGCAGTTGCTGAATCTGCATTCGCTGCAATGGGATGCGGAGCTTTGCAGGTTGTACGGCGTGCCGATGGACTGTCTGGCAGAAGTCTGCATGAGCGACAGCCTGTTCGGGCACACCACGCTCGGCGGACTGCTGGAGCAGCCTGTGCCGCTGTGCGGCGTTCTGGGCGACAGTCACGCTGCGCTGCTGGGGCAGAACTGCCGCACACCGGGGCAGACCAAAGCGACCTACGGCACAGGCTCTTCGGTGATGATGCAGACCGGAGAGCGGCTCGTTGTCAGCAACTGCGGGCTTGTTACAAGCCTTGCATGGGGGCTTAACAACAAGGTGGAATATGTTCTGGAGGGCAATCTGAACTACACCGGTGCAGTGATCACATGGCTCAAACAGAATGTTGCATTGCTTGCAGCAGACAGCGAGAGCGAAAAGCTGGCGCGTGAAGCCTGCCCAACAGACAAGACCTACTTTGTACCGGCCTTTACTGGGCTTGGTGCGCCATATTGGGACAGTGAGGCGACCGGACTGCTCACCGGTATCACCCGAACGACCGGAAAAGCTGAAATCGTCAAGGCCGGGCTAGAGTGCATCGGTTATCAGATCACAGATCTGGTCGAGCGGATGGCACAGGATGCACAGCTTCCGTTGGCAGAGCTGCGCGTGGATGGCGGTCCAACAGCAAATGCCTACCTGATGCAGTTCCAAAGTGATATCGCACAGGTTGTGGTGAGCGTTCCGGAGATCCGGGAGCTGTCCGGCTTTGGTGCTGCCTGCGCAGCGGGATTTGCCTGTGGCTTTTATGATCCGCAGCGCGTCCATGAGCAGATGCAGAGGAATACTTATACCCCCGCAATGACTCCTGCAGAGAGAGAAGTACGCTGCAATGGCTGGCAGCACGCCGTCCAACAAGCCCTTTTTCATGGAAAAACGAGTAAAGGAGCAACGTTATGACACAGACTGAATTGAAAAAACTGGACGCCTATTGGCGTGCATCCAACTATCTGGCAGCAGGTCAGCTCTATCTGCTGGACAACCCCCTACTGCGCCGACCGCTGACTCGTGACGATGTCAAAAAGAAAATCGTGGGTCACTGGGGCACGGTTCCCGGGCAGAACTTTGTGTACGTCCACCTGAACCGGGTAATCAAACAGCACGATCAGGACATGGTGCTGATTTCCGGTCCGGGTCACGGCGGTAACTTCTTTGTTGCGAACGCCTATCTGGATGGTACTTACAGCGAGGTCTACCCCAACATCAGCCGGGACGAAGAGGGTATGAAGAAGCTGTTCAAGCAGTTCTCCTTCCCCGGCGGCATCTCCTCCCACGTTGCACCTGAAACGCCGGGTTCTATCAACGAGGGAGGCGAGCTGGGCTATTCCATTGCGCACGCATTCGGCGCGGCATTCGATAACCCCGACCTCATCGTTGCCTGCATTGTGGGTGACGGCGAAGCGGAGACTGGTCCTCTGGCAACGAGCTGGCAGTCCAATAAGTTCCTGAACCCGGTGGGGGATGGTGCTGTTCTGCCTATCCTGCACCTGAACGGCTACAAGATCTCGAACCCCACCATTTTTGGGCGCATGACCCATGAGGAGATCGAGAGCTTCTTCAAGGGCTGCTCGTGGAAGCCGTATTTCGTTGAGGGCGATGACCCCATGACCATGCACGAGAAGATGGCAGATACGCTGGATGCCGTTATCAATGAAATCCACGACATCCAGCGCCGTGCCCGTGCAGGTGAGGAGATGGGGCACATCCAGTGGCCGATGATCGTCCTGCGCACTCCCAAGGGTTGGACAGGTCCCAAGGTCGTGGACGACAAGCCCATCGAGGGCACCTTCCGCGCCCATCAGGTGCCCATCGACATCACTATGGGAACCCCCAAACAGGAGGAACATCTTCAGGAAATCGAGCAGTGGTTGCGCAGCTACCACCCGGAGGAACTGTTCGACAAAAGCGGAACTCTTATTCCCGAATTGCAGGAACTGGCTCCCATCGGTGACCGCCGCATTGCGGCAAATCCCCACGCCAACGGCGGTAAACTGTTGCGCGACCTGCGCACACCGGATTTCAAGCAGTATGCTGTGGAGATCCCGTTCCCCGGCAGCGTTGAAAAGCAGGATATGATCGAACTGGGCGGCTATATCCGGGATGTGATCCGGCTGAATGCCGATGCAAAGAACTTTCGAGTCTTTGGTCCGGACGAGACGATGTCCAACCGTCTGTACAAGTGCTTTGAAGCGACCCAGCGTAACTGGAACTCCAGCATTGTAGAAGGGGACGAATTCCTTGCAAATGATGGTCGCATCATGGACAGCATGCTGAGCGAGCATCTGTGTGAGGGCTGGCTGGAAGGCTATCTGCTGACCGGACGTCACGGCTTCTTTGCGAGCTACGAGAGCTTTATCCGTGTGGTGGATTCGATGGTGGCGCAACATGCCAAGTGGCTCAAGGTCTGCAACCAGCTCCCGTGGCGGCAGAGCATTGCATCTCTGAACCTCATCCTCTCCTCTAATGTCTGGCAGCAGGATCATAACGGTTATACGCATCAGGATCCTGGATTCCTCGACCACATCGCAAACAAAAAGGCAGATGTTGTCCGCCTGTATCTGCCGCCGGATACAAACTGCCTGCTGAGCTGCTTTGACCACTGTGTCCGCAGCCGGGATTACGTTAACGTCCTTGTTACCTCCAAGCATCCCCGTCCGCAGTGGCTGACGATGGATCAGGCAGTCAAACATTGCACACAGGGCGTCGGGATCTGGGACTGGGCTTCCACCGATGCAGGCGAAGAGCCGGATATCGTCATGGCGTGCTGTGGCGATACCCCCACGCTGGAAACGCTGGCGGCTGTTACCATCCTGCGGGATGCTCTGCCGGAGCTGAAGATCCGGGTGGTCAACGTTGTGGACCTGATGAAGCTCCAGCCCAATACCAAGCATCCTCACGGTCTGACCGATGTGGACTACAACGCCCTGTTCACCAAGGACAAGCCCATCATTTTTGCGTTCCACGGCTATCCTACTCTGGTGCATGAGCTGACCTATGAGCGTGCAAACCGCAACCTGAGCGTCCACGGCTATCAGGAAGAGGGCACCATCACTACTCCATTCGATATGCGTGTGCAGAACGAGATCGACCGATTCCAGCTGGTCAAGGATGCTGTTCTGCATCTACCGCAACTGGGCAACCGTGGAGCTTACCTTGTCCAGCAGATGAATGATAAACTGGTGGAACACAAGAACTACATCCACGAAGTCGGGCAGGATATGCCTGAGATTCTCGACTGGAAGTGGCATAACTAAAGTCGAAGAACAATAAAAAGTGACCTGAGTCCTGTGCCGTACAGAACTCAGGTCGCTTTTGTTATGTAAAATAGGCACACCTGTAAATCATACAGGTGTGCCCATTTTTATT
>CAZUDU010000047.1:0-11629 GCA_964619455.1 uncultured Faecalibacterium sp. | reverse complement strand
TTTCTCATTGAACCGTCCGGTCTGCACAGGACCCGGAGACGTGTTCATTAACTGTACACAGTTTATCAATTTCTCAACTCCAAAACAAGACCTTTGAAAAAATGTCCTGTTTTTTAAAAGAAAGTTAAGTTTCTTATTGTGCTCTTTGCTAAAAATTAAGAATCTTATCTGTGCAATCTTACAAATTGTTGGATACAAGACCACACTTTGCCACAAAAAAGCACCGTTCCCCTGCCCTTTTCCGGGCGGAAAACAGTGCTTTTCTGCTCTTGAATTTGTCCGGTTCAACTGCTTCGGATCCGCTCGATCAGCTCAAGCTGCTCCAAAAATTCATCGTAAAGAGGCCGAACCGCCTGCCGGAATTTTTCCTTTTCATTCTCCGTCAGCTCGGTCACCCGAACGCCTTCCCTGCGCAGCTCCTGTTCGGAAGCTGTCTCCTGCTGTGCCCAAAGCTGACGCTCGGTCTTTGCACTTTCCCGCGCGCATTCCCGGATAAGCTCCGGATAAGACGCATCCAGCTGCGCCAGCTTTTCCATGACCGCAGCGCTCGCGATCTGCACCTCCGGCACGCGGGTATGTTCATCCTTTAAGAAATAAGGTGCTACCTCATAGTGCCCCATTGCATCGTAGCTGGGCCAGTTGTTTTCTGCGCCATCGATCTCTGCGTTGTGCAGCGCTGCGTAGACCTTGCTGTAAGCCATCTGCACCGGATCTGCCCCCAGTGCCGTGATCAGCTCGCACATCATGTCCGACTCCTGCACGCGCAGGGTCAGCCCCTGTAAGTCCTCCAGACAGGAGACCTTTTCCCGGGTATAAAAGCTGCGCACACCGGCATCGAACCAGGAAAGCCCCACAAGATCCATCGCTTCCAGCATAGCAAGAAATTCATCGCCGATCCTGCCATCCAGCACACGCCACATCTGATCCGCGTCCTGATACAGATACGGCAGTTGGAGCACGCTCAACGCCGGCTCACGTTCCGCGAGCTGGCTCAGCGACACGCGGGAAAAATCAATGCCGCCAAACTGCATCTGCTCGATCACGCTCTGCTCGGCCCCCAGCTCCGCTCCGCTGTACACCCGTACCCGCACTCTGCCATCGGTGCGCTGTTCTACCAGCTCTGCAAACCGGAGCGCCGCCTGCGTGGTGGGATATTCCTCCGGCTGGTTTTCTGCATAACGGAGGATCAGCTCCGGGTGCCGTTCCTCGCTGCTGCTGGGCGCCGAGCATCCTGTCACTGCTGCCAGCGGCACCGCGCCCAGCAGAGCCAGCACCTGCCGCCGGGTCACAGCGTTGCCTCCCGCGCGGTCTTGGCGGTTTCCTTGCGGAACTGAGTAGGGGTCATGCCGGTACGCTTTTTGAACGCACGGGCAAAATAGCTGGAATCCTCGTAGCCAACCGCAG
The DNA here is from genome assembly GCA_964619455.1 of uncultured Faecalibacterium sp. Taxonomy (GTDB): domain Bacteria; phylum Bacillota; class Clostridia; order Oscillospirales; family Ruminococcaceae; genus Faecalibacterium. The sequence goes on along the minus strand of CAZUDU010000047.1, from coordinate 10,225 downwards.
CCGCCACCTCCGCCGTGGGGCGGAAGGGATCTTTCAGCAGCTCCTTGGCTGCATTGATGCGCAGCTCGGTCAGGCAGTCGAGGAAGTTGGTCTTCTGGTACTTCTTGAACTGTGCCGACAGATACGCCGGGCTGATGTGCAAGATCTCGCTCACGCTGTCCAGTGAGAGGTCGAACATATAGTTATCTTCCATATACTTGCGCACATGCGCCATGACCAGCGCATTGCGGTCGCTCTCGCCGCCTTCGGACTCCGCATCCTCTTCGGAGTCCGCAGCGGCCGGTTCCACCGGCGCCAGCGCCGCCAGCTTGCGCCCCGCCTCGATCTGGCGGATCGCACGGCGGATCGCCGCCTCCACCTCGTCCGGGTTCACCGGCTTGAGCAGATAGTCACACGCACCCAGATGCACCGCCTCGTGTGCATACTGGAACAGGCTGTACGCCGTGATAAAGATCACTTTGCACTCCGGGCGCTGTGCCAGCACGGCGCGCGCCGCGTCCAAGCCGTTCATGCCCGGCATCTCGATGTCCATCAGGATCAGATCCGCTTCCCAGAGGATGGCAGAATCCGCCGCCTTGCGGCCGTTCTCTGCCGTTTCCAGAATGACCTCGCGGTCGAATCTGCGCATTACAAGGTCTGCCAGAGCTTCCCGCTCCAGCATTTCGTCATCTGCGATCAACAACCGAATCATTCCTCAAACTCCTCCTCATTCTCCACCAGCGGCAGATACATCACGACCAGTGTTCCCTTGCCTGCGCGCGAACGCACTGCCATCCGGCAGTTCGGATCCAGCAGGCGCAACCGAGCCGCTACATTATAAATACCAATATGTTCCCAGCGTTCGCCCGGCTGCTCCAGCGCGGTGCGCATCTCCTTGAGCTGTTCCGGCTCCACACCCACACCGTTGTCCACGACACGGATGCACAAAAGGCCTTTGTCCCGCAGCGGGTTAATCCGGATACGAACCACACCGCCTTCCTCTTTGGGGCAGATGCCATGCTTGAAGGCATTCTCGACGATGGGCTGCAAAATGAAGGAAGGCACCATCGTCTCGGTCAGATCGAGCGAATCCGAGATGTTCCATTCCATCCGTACACGCTCGCCAAAGCGGACGTGATAGATGGAATAGTACTCGTCCACGATGCGCACCTCGCGGGAAAGCGGCACCTGTTCATCGTTGCTCATCAGGCTGTATCGCAGCAGGTGGGACAGCGCCATGATGAGCGCCTGCGTGCGGTAAGCTTTTTCTCCGCTGGCGGTCTGCTGGATGACGTTCAGGGTATTGAACAAAAAGTGCGGGTCGATCTGGCTGCGCAGCTGCTGTAAGCGGCTGCGTTCCATGCGGTTCTGCAATTCCAGTGCTTCGGTCTTTTGTCGGTGCAGCTCCCGCTCGATCTCATTTTTCTCACGCAGCGTGTTCACCTGCTGCGTCATCGCGTGTTTCATCAGATTGAAGGAGTCCGCCAACTGCGCGATCTCCGGCTGCTTGGGCATCGGGATATCCGGTGTATCAAAGTTGCTCTCCCCGACCTCCCGCGCTGCCATGACCAGTTCCTGGATCGGGGTCATCAGACGCATCACCATAAAGCCTGTCACACAGCCCAGCACCACGCACAGCGCCACGACCACCGTCTGCAGCATAGCAATGTGGTCACTGAGCGTCGAGATCTCGGTATAGGTCTCCTGCGCGTCCATGATCGCAGTCTCCAGCAACTGAAGCGTATACTGGCTCAGATAGCTGCCGCATACGGTCACCCGGCTGTAATAGAGCTGGGATGCTTCTGCATCCTGCCCTGCCAGAAGATATCCCTCCAGCTCATCCAGAAGCCCGGTATAGCTCTGGTACACCGTCTCGGTCGCACCGTACAGCACCCACTGTTCATCGCTGACGTTATCCAGCTCCTTCAGCCCGGTGCCTACTCGCCACAGCCATGCGTCACAGGTCGAATGCGCCTGATCCAGCCGCGCCAGCATCTCTTCTGCGTCGCCATTCTCCCAACGGTAGGACTCCAGCACGCTGATCGAGCTTTCTACGCCGCCCTGAAAACGACTGATGGCGTGGAAGCTGCCCATCTGGTCGTCCAGCACATCCTGGATCGCGCGGGACTGATAGCTGTTGATCATGATCTGCATCGCAAGCGCTGCAAACAACAGCGCAAGGCACAGACCCACTTTTTCCTTCAAGGTCAGTTGACGGAACCAGCTCTTTTTTTTCAGATGCGCTCTCCCCTTCCTCGTGCAATAAGCCTATTCTATCATGGTTCGGGGCGGTTTTGCAAGATTAGCACTTGCTTGTCGAACAGAAATGTGGTACTATGCCCAAAAAGGAGGCGACTTCATGTCCCAAAAAATCGCTGTTTCCGTTCAAATGGACGCGCAGACTTTCCGCGACTCTGTCATCTTTGATCTGTTCCATCACCGAAAGCGCTGGAGATCCCCACTGCTCTTCACCTGCATCCTGCTGTTCAGCTCTGGCATCTGCATGACCCAGATCGGCAAGCGGGATGGTGCCGGTCTGCTGACCGCTGTTCTCGCGATCGTTGCATTGGGCATCCCGGCAGTCTACTTCGGAAAATTTTTCTACGACCTGTCCAAGCAGATCAAAAAAATGAACCTGCCCCGCCCCTTCTATCGTCTGGAAGCGGACAGCACCACGCTCCGGGTCTGGATGGCAGGACAGCAGGATAAGGCTCAGCCCACTGTCGAGTACACTTTGGACAGCCTGTACTGCGTTTATCGCACCGAAAACGTCCTGCACATTTATGTGCAGCCCACACAGGCTTACCTGCTGAACGAAAGCACCGAAACTTTCTGGAATATCTTATCCGCAGTGCTTCCCGCCGAAAAAATGCACGACTGCCGCAGCAAAAAAGTATAACAAGCGTTTTCTCCCCTCCCCTTGCCGGGAGGGATTTTTTATTGCAATAAAAAATCCCACGCTGTGGCAAAGCAAAAAGCACAGCATGGGAATGGGGATGGTTATGAACTTGTTCTCAAGCGAGAATCAGCGGGCAGAGGTGTACTTGTGCAGGGTCTTGCGCACAGCGCCGACACCAGCAAACAGTTCCTTTGCCATGCCTTCGATCTTCTCACCCAGACCAACGGCGTACAGATCCACGCCGAACACGTCGGTGCGGCTGTAGAGCTGCTTGAGGCAGGAGAAGTCCTGCTCGCCCTCGCGGACCTCCAGCGGAGCCACGATCGCCTGCAGCTCAGCCAGCAGCGGATCGGGAGAGATCTCAAATGCCTCGCCGTTGTCTGCGATGCCCTTCAGGTAACGAGCATAGCCAGCCAGAACCAGCGGGATCAGGACGAGGTTGGACTTGTCCAGACCGCGAGCCTCGTAAGCCTTGATGGTCTCGCCGAAGCGGATCGCCAGCTTCTGAGAGGTATCGGTTGCGATACGCTGGGGAGCGTCGGGCATGAAGGGGTTGGGCAGACGGCGGTTGATGACAGCGCCGATGAACTCGTAGGGGTTCAGAACGCCGGGATCCACCACAACGGGCATTGCCTCGATGTAGCCGATCTTCTGCACGAAGGAACGCAGATCCTCGTCTGCCATCTCAGCAGAGATCAGATCGTAACCCAGCATGCAGCCATAGATGGACATGGCAGTGTGCAGGGGGTTCAGGCAGGTGCAGACCTTCATCTTCTCGATCTTGTCAACGGTCTCGCGGTCGCAGTACAGCACACCGCCCAGCTCCAGCGGAGGACGGCCGTTGGTGTAATGATCCTCGATGCACAGGTACTGGGTCTCCTCTGCGTTGACAAAGGGAGCAGTAAAGGTGTGCTTCTCGGTGATGATGGTGTAGTTATCCTCAAAGCCATCGTCGGCCAGCATCTGCTGGACCTTGGCATCCGGGCGCGGAGTGATCTTGTCGATCATGCTCCAGGGGAAGGTGACCTTGGTCTCGTCCTGAACGTATGCCAGGAACTCTGCAGGCACCAGACCCTGCTCGACCCACTTGGAAGCGTATGCGATGACAGCGCTCTTGACCTTATCGCCGTTGTGAGAGCAGTTGTCCATGCTCTGAACGGTCAGAGGCATTGCGCCAGCCTTAAAGCGCTCGAACAGCAGAGCGGTGACCTTGCCCATTGCCAGAACGGGGGTCAGACCGCGCTCCAGATCAGCAGGCGCAACGCCATAGCCCTTCTCGGTGATGGTGAAGGAGATCATCTGCAGAGAGGGAGCCTGGAAGATCTCGACCAGACGTGCCCAGTCCTCGCCGAAGGAGTAGTCTGCCTTCAGGCTCTCAGTCACGGAAGCGATGACCTTCTTCTCGATGTCGCCGGTGGACTTCAGGCAGACCAGCAGGCTCAGGTTATCGTAGGGCTGATAAGCCTTGTCGATGATCTCGTAGTCAAAGCTCTCTGCCACGATGACACCACGGTCGTACTTGCCGCTGTTCAGTGCCTCGTTCAGGATCGCTGCGGGGAATGCACGGAAGATGTTGCCTGCGCCGAAGTGGACCCAGGTAGGCTCTGCGTGAGTCTTGGCCTTGACAGCCTCAACATCGAACTTGGGCAGCTCGTAGCCCTTCTCAGCCCACTCGGCAGACAGATTGCCGTTCTTGATCTCAGAAAGTTTCATAGTTTATCAGCCTTTCTTTTCCTCATCCAGACGATCCAGCAGATCCCAGACACCCAGCATGTACTGAATGCCCAGAGCACGGTCATACTTACCGTAACCGGGGCGGCAGACACCGGGGCCTTCCTCCCAGAGCTGACGGCCGTGGTCGGGGCGGATGTAGCCTTCGTAGCCGCAGTCATGGTAAGCGCGCAGGATCTCGATGATGCCGGTCTCGCCGCAGCAGTCGCGGTGAGCAGCCTCAGAGAAGTCGCCGTTGGGGAAGTGGTGGATGTTGCGGATGTGAGCAAATGCGATGCGGTCGCAGTGCTTGCGGACGATCTCAGCAACGTTGTTGTTGGGGTTTGCGTTCAGGCTGCCGGAGCACAGAGTCAGGCAGTTGTACTCATCGTCCACCATGTTCAGGAAGCGGTCGATGCTCTCAGCATCCACCAGCAGACGGGGCAGGCCGAAGATATCCCAGGGGGGATCGTCCATGTGGATCGCCATCTTGATGTCGCACTCGCGGCAGGTGGGCATCAGAGCCTCCAGGAAGTACTTCAGGTTCTCCCACAGCTTCTCCTTGGTGACAGGAGCGTAAGCCTTGAACAGCTCGTCCAGCTTTGCCATACGCTCAGGCTCCCAGCCGGGGAAGGTCATGTTGTACTTCTCGGTGAAGGACATGATGTACTCAGCCATTGCCTTGTAGTCGTCCTGGATCATATCCTTCTGGTAGAACAGAGCGGTAGAGCCGTCGCCGACCGGGTGGAACAGGTCGGTACGAGTCCAGTCGAAGATGGGCATGAAGTTGTAGCAGATGACCTTGACGCCGAACTTGGACAGGTTGCGGATGCACTGCTTGTAGTTCTCGATGTACTGGTCACGAGTGGGCAGACCGATCTTGATGTCATCGTGCACGTTGACAGACTCAACAACATCCATATCGAAGCCGTAAGCGTGGATCTGATCAGCGACCTTCTGGATCTCGTCGATCTCCCAGATCTCGCCGGGCATCTTATTGTGCAGTGCCCAGACGATGCTGGTCACACCAGGGATCTGCTTAATGTCGTTCAGGGTGACGGGGTCATTGCCCTCGCCGTACCAGCGCCAACCCATTTTCATAGGCATAGTGGATTCCTCCTGTTTTTCGTTCATATTTTGCTTTGCTTTTTGTGCAGCCGGACCGCTGCACCTTACGACTCTATTCTAATATATCAGTTAAAAAATAGCAATTGACCTTTTGACGGTTTTTGGCATCCTTTCTTGTATACTTTGTACAAGTTTACAGTTTTCCTTTGTGCATCTTTCCGCTTTTCAGGCTCTTTTCCGCCTTTCTTCCTATTTACATATTGGTCATCTACTTTTTTCAGATCAGAAAAACATTTTTAAGGCACACTTCCGCCGCAAAAAAGCTTTCCTTCTCCCTCCTTTCTGCATAAAAATGCCCCGGGAGAGATCCGGCTCAAGACCCAGATCCACCCCCAGGGCAGTCAATTTATGTTTGATTCAGAGATTCTGCCAGACGGCGCGGTTCTTCTCACCCCACCCGCCGTCTCTTATCCAGCCGCATCTTATCTGCGATCATCGCCACAAATTCCGAATTGGTGGGCTTGCCCCGCAGGTTGTGGATGGTGTAGCCAAAATAGCTGTTCAGGGTGTCCACATCTCCCCTGTCCCACGCCACCTCGATGGCATGGCGGATGGCGCGCTCCACACGACTCGCGGTGGTACTGTTGCGCTTGGCGATCTCCGGATACAGGCGCTTGGTCACCGCGTTGATGTATTCCGGCTCGTTCATGGTGAGCAGGATCGCATCCCGCAGGAACTGGTAGCCCTTGATGTGTGCCGGAACGCCGATCTGGTGCAGGATCTCGGTAACGGTCAGCTCATCGCTGTCCACACTGGTCTGGAGCACCCGTTTTTCCTGCCCGAGGGCGACCTTGAGCACCCGTGCCGCCAAAACGTTCTCGTCAAAGGGTTTGACGAAATAGTAGGCAAAGCCCTCGTCCAGAAGCTCCTGTACCATTTCTTCGCTCTGGAATGCGCCGGTGACAAAGAAAGAGGTGTGCCGCTCCCCTGCTGCATTGTACCGCTGTTTGACCGCAAGGGCATCCAGACCGGGCATGAACGCATCCAGCAGCGCCACCTGCGGGCGGACCGAAAGCATTTTTTGCAGTACCTTCGTGCCGTCCTTTTCCACCACGGTCACCTCAACGCCTTTCTGCTCCAACGCTTCGCGGCAGGCCTCCGTGATCTGTGCGCCAGTATCCGACATCAAAAATCTCACTTTCTCCATGGTTGTTTCCTCCAATGTGTGCAGTTCCCTTAACACCATAGATTTTACCATAAAATTCCAACATATTCAATGCTCGTTCTTGGAAAGATTTGGTAAAGAAAGTCGATTTTTTCAAATTTTTTTCATGCTTTCCGCGTCCGTCTTTCGACGCAGAACACACTGTTGCTGCAAAAGGAGTGCCTTGCGCCGTTCCTCTGCTCACCGTGCACCAAAAAAGCAGCCACACCTGCGGCGTGACTGCTCTGTGCAGAACCCTTCTTCTTTTTCCGCGCTTACAGCACCATGATCAGTGTGCCCGCGCCGATGAGCGCACAGCCGATGAGCGATTTTGCCGTGAATTCTTCATGCAGGAACACGAACGCCAAAATCAGGGTCAGCACGACGCTCAGCTTGTCGATGGGCACGACCTTGGAAGCTTCACCGATCTGGAGTGCTCGGTAGTAGCACAGCCACGATGCACCCGTGGCAAGACCGGACAGGATCAGGAACATCCAGCTCTTTCGGCTGATCTCTGCAATGCCGCTCTGTGTGTGGGTCAGAAAGACCATTCCCCACGCCATCACAACGACCACGACTGTCCGGATCGCTGTTGCAAGGTTGGAGTTGACCCCTTCAATGCCGACCTTTGCCAGAATGGAGGTCAGCGCTGCGAATACTGCCGACAGAAGTGCAAATACGAACCACATAAAACCGCCTCTTGTCTATTATTCTGATTCCAGTATAGCACGGTTTGCAGAAATTTCCATAGGTCCTCAGGATTTTACAATTTCTTTACTTTTCACGGCCGGTGATTTCTTGATTGTATGGTGCATTCCCCTTATAATGAGCTCACAAAGAAAATTCAGGGAGGTTCTTATGGATATCCAGAATATTTTTGACTGCCGCCGTTCCATCCGCTCCTTCACCGGCGAGCCGATCACCGAGGCTCAGCGCAAGAAGCTGCTCCACGCCGCCAACGCGTCCCCCGTGGGGCGTGGCAAGTATGACTCGGTACATCTCACCGTCATCACCGATAAAGAGATGCTTGCTCAGGTCGAGAAAGGCGCCGCAAGCCTGTTCAAGGCCGAGCGCGCATTCCTCTACGGTGCCCCGGAGCTGATCCTCGTTTCCACTGCTGCTGCGGACAATGTCGGCTATTCCAACGCTGCCATCATCGCACACGACATGGCGCTTGCTGCCGTGGACGAAGGCGTTGGCGTCTGCCACATCTGGGGCTGCGTCATCGCACTGGCTTCCAATCCCGAACTGTGCCGGAAACTCGGCATCCCGGAGGGATTTACTCCTGCCTGTGCAGTCGCTGTCGGTCAGACGGCCGAGACCTATACCGAGCGCACCATCCCGGAGGATCGCATCCAGATCAACTACATCTGATCAACCAAACAAAAAGCGTGGATCGCAAAAGATCCACGCTTTTTTCATAGAATGCTGAAATCAGGCTTTTTCGCAAGGTATTCTCCTACCGCAGTATCACTGCCTCGAAGCAGCACGCCCGCTACTTTTTCATACCACTCCGGAATAGCGTTTGCAAATCGAATCATTTCAAATCCTTCAATGGTGTATTCATTTTCCTTTTCATCCAGCAGGATATCTCCCGCTTTCAGTTCCTTCGGTTCTTCAATGAATACCAACACCCTTTCAGCCTTGTTGATCGTCATTCTGCACGCCGCAATGATCTTAGAATATTTCAAACCATCCTTGGTAAAGTGGTTCCGTTTATCATTCTGGTACGCTCTGTACCAGTCCGATACACTGCCGCCATCTTCCCGTTCGTATGACGATCTCAGTTCGCCCAGAGTAACCTTTCGTCTTTTCATTTCACTCCGTTGCAGTCGGAAGCCCCTTCTTGTGGTAACGCAGAGCGCAGTGGTCATCGCCCTTGGCAATGCACTTGGGCAGATCCAGCACGCTGCCGTAGCATTCGCCAATGCCGTGGTCACCGCACATTGCGATGTCGCAGAGGGTCGCGATCTCTTCATCGGTGCAGCCTGCGTTCTGCCATGCCTTGACCAGCGGGCAGTAGTGGAAGTCGATAGAGAGCTTATCATCGGTGCTTTCCAGGATCTTCATCTCGAACACGAGCTGTGCAGGCTTGGTGAAGAGGGTCTTTTTCAGGCCCTTCAGGCTGTCGGTATTGCCCTTTTTCACAAGGTCTGTTCCCTGTGAAAGACCGCAGCGGCGCACCGCCGCGCTGCCAAAGTCTCTGGGGTCAAGCCCGCGCTTTTTGGCTTCGTCGCACAGCAGATACAGCCAGAAGGCACGGTGTTCCAGCTGGGCACGGATCGCCTGCAAAATGCCGTTGCGGTATTTCGGTTCATTTTTCACTTTGCTCATGATGATATCCTCCCTTTAGATCTTCTGCACGAAATCTTTATAGAAACAAACACACTGCCCCACGTTCTGGGTCTTGATGTGTTCGTTTGCACTGTGGATGGACACATACTGCGCCTTGTCCAGATCGATGGGCGCAAACCGCAGGATGCTGTCTGCGATGCCGGTAAACCGCCGGGCATCGGTGCCCGCCGTCAGCAGGAAGGGTGCCACGATCACATCCGGGAAGTTTGTGTTCAGCACCTCTTTCAGCACCTGATAGGGGCGCGCGGAAAAATCGGTCGGTTCACAGTAATCCCGCAGCTCCTCGGTGATCTCCACGCCGTACTTTGCGCCGATCATGCGGATCTTTTCCAGCCCTTGCAGCAGGTCATCTTCCCGCACACAGCGCAGGAACATGGTAGCTTCCACCGTCTTTGCCTTGACCTGCGCATCCAGCTTATCGCCAGCAAACAGGCTGGTGAAGGAGATCTCGGTAGAGAGCATGGCGCTCGTTTGCGGGATGCGCAGCATGATCTGCCGGATCAGCGCCCCGAACAGCCCAAAATGCCCGAACAGCACCTTGAGCGGAAAGGACATATACGGCGCGTGCTCGGTAAAGGTCGCCTTGACCTCCGGGGAAAAGCTGCCCTTATAGATCTTGGCGCGGCTCACCTCGGCAATGAACCGACTCATACGGATAAGGGCGTTGTCCTTATTGGGGTTCAGACCGCCGTGTCCCTTGGTATTCAGGGTCGTTTTACAGCGGTAAATATGGCGGCTCTTTTCATGCACTGCAACCATTGCGCTCTTCTGCTGCACACCGGGGATCATGCCGGTGGTGATGGCACCGCCTTCATCCAGCACCACTGAAAAACGGATCCCCTTCTGGCGGAAGTAATCGGTCGCCAGCACCATGCCGTCACCGCAGGTCTCCTCGTTGTTGGAGGAGCCGATGTACAGATCCAGCCCATGAAAATCATACCCTTCTGCCAGCAGCTCCTCGCACGCCTGAAGCTCTGCGAACAGCGGGGTCTTGGTGTCGATGGTGCCTC
>CAZUDU010000046.1:0-11665 GCA_964619455.1 uncultured Faecalibacterium sp. | reverse complement strand
CCGACAGCGCATCCATCCGCGATGTTCTGCTGTTCCCCACCATGAAACCGCTGGACTAAACGGATCACGGCAGCTCCGCGATCCATACAGGGTTTGCATGGCTGCATCCTTGGTTTTTGAGCAAAACTTAAGAGCACTTCTCAGAGTTTCTCTGAGAAGTGCTCTTTTTGTTTTGTGCGATCAGTTTTTCCTCGCACAAATCATTCTGTTTCACGCTTCACAAGACAGATTCAGTCCTCAAAGTCGAGGTAAGCACCCTTCATAGGGCTTGTGGCGTGTTCGCTGAACAGGCGCAGTGTACCGCTCTTATAGCGGCGCGGCTTCGGCTTCCAGCGGGCGCGACGCTGTGTCAGGACTTCGTCGATCTGCTCAGGCGTTTTGTACTCGCCCTGAACGCCAACGATGTTCAGCTTCCGGGCAGGAATGTCAATCTCGATCAGATCCCCTTCCTCCACCAGTGCGATGGGACCGCCCGTCTGTGCCTCCGGGCTGCAATGCCCGATGACCGGACCGGTCGATGCACCGGAAAAGCGTCCGTCCGTGATCAGCGCGATGCTGCGCCCCAGCTCCTTGTCCGAGCTGATCGCCTCGCTGGTGTAGAACATCTCCGGCATCCCGCTGCCCTGCGGTCCTTCGTATCGGATAAAGACAGCATCGCCTTTCTGGACCTTGTGATGCAGCACAGCATCCAGACATTCTTCCTCGCTGTCAAAGGGTCGGGCACGCAGAACTGCCTGAAACATCTCCTTGGGGCATGCCGTATGCTTGATGACCGCTCCCTCCGGAGCAAGGTTGCCCCGCAGGATCGCAATGCTTCCATCCCCACCAAGCGGGGTCGATGCCGGGCGGATGATATCCGCCCGCGTCAGATGCAGACCACAGCTGCGGTTCGCATCGTCCAGCAGCTCCTGACAGTGAGCATAGAAGCCATCCGCTTTGAGCTGATCAAGGTTCTCGCCCAGCGTTCTGCCGGTGACTGTTCTGGCATCCAGATGCAGCACATCCCGGATCTCTTCCATCACCGCAGGCACACCGCCTGCATAGTAGAAGAACTCAGCAGGCCACCGCCCCGCCGGGCGCACATCCAGCAGATACTTTGCGCCCCGATGCAGCCGATCAAAGGTATCGCCATCAATCTCGATCCCAAACTCATGGGCAATTGCAGGCAGGTGCAGCAGAGCATTGGTCGAGCCGGAGATCGCCGCGTGTACTAAGATCGCATTCTCAAAGCTCTCCCGCGTCACGATATCGCTCGGGCGGATGCCGTTTCGTGCCAGCTCCACCACCTGCTGCCCGGCTCGCCGGGCGAAATCGACCAGATCCGGACTGGATGCGGGCAGCAGTGCGCTGCCGGGCAGCGCAAGCCCCAGCGCTTCTGCCATGATCTGCATGGTGGAAGCGGTCCCGATAAAGCTGCATGCACCGCAGCTCGGGCAGGCATTCTGTTTTGCCCAGTCCAGCTTTTCCGCACTGATCTCTCCGCGCTCGTACCGGGCACTGTACATCCCAAGCTGTTCCAGCGTCAAAAGCTCCGGTCCCGCCTTCATAGTTCCACCGGTGATGACCACCGCCGGGATGTTGAGCCGTGCAAGCCCCATAAGATTTGCCGGCATGCCTTTGTCGCAGCTCGAAATATACACGCCACCATCAAACGGCGTTGCACTGCCGTGGATCTCGATCATATTTGCGATCATTTCCCGGCTGGCAAGGCTGAAATTGATGCCGTCCGTCCCCTGACTCTCGCCGTCACAGATATCGGTCGCAAAGTAACGCGCGCCGCGTCCACCTGCCTGCGCGATACCCTCACAGGCAGCCTTCACGAGCTTGTCCAGATGACCGCTGCCCGGGTGGCTGTCTCCGTAGGTACTTTCTACAAGGATCTGTGGCATTGCAAGCTCTTCCGTTGTCCATCCGGTGCCAAGACGCAGCGGATCCATTTCCGGCGCAAGCTTGCGCATTTTTTGACTGATGAGTTCCATAATCTCTTCCTATATGATTCCAATCTCAATCACGATGCAGCAGATCAGACAATGCCGATCGCATGCAGACCAACCAGCACGATGAACGCAACGATGCCGCCCAGTGCGTTGGTCGTGGTAAAGTACTTCAGACCCTGCTTGGTATCAAAGCCGTACAGGGAGGTAAAGATCCAGAAGCCGCTGTTATTGACATGCCAGCCGACCATAGAACCTGCACCGATCGCAAGCGTTGCCAGAACAGGATCAAGCCCCAGAACACCCATCAGACCGCCCATCAGACCTGCTGCTGTCATAGAAGCCGTCGTCATAGAACCGCAGACGGTCATCAGGATCGCTGCCATCAGGAAGGGCACCAGCACTGCCGGGAAGCTGCTCTGTGCGATCATACCGCCGATCGTTGCGATTGCCTCGTTCTCGCGCAGGATGCCGCCCATTGCGCCACCCATTGCAGTGATGAGCAAGGCACCGATCGCGATCTGCAATGCACGACCGACCCAGTTGTTCATCACGATCTCAAACCAGCTGCTCTTTTCGGTCAGCTTGCAGCCCGTACCGTCTGCATTTGCTTTCTGGACGACTTTTTCCTTGCGTCCACGCACCAGACAGCCAACTGCAACGATGCCAGCAAACAGTGCCAGAACCGTATTGCCAAAGGTATTGAAGAAGCTATAGGCTGCGCTGCCTTCCACCGTGAAGAGCTTGCCGATCGAGCCAATTGCGATCATCACAGCGGGCAGGAGCAGCGGTGCAAAGGATGCGCCTGCACTGGGGATGTTGTCTTCCTTGATCAGCAGAGCCTGAACATCGTTGACATCATCCACAGCTTCGATACCCTCGGTATACTGCGGCAGCGGTGCAACATACTCACCCTTTGCATAGATCGGGCGCAGACCAAGGTAGCAGACCACAAACGAGATGATGGAGCAGATCAGACCAATGATGATGACCGTACCGATATCCGCGCCCAGCAGGATGGAAACCGCCAGAATACCGGGCGTGGGAGGAACCAGACCATGCGTCAGCGTCAGACCAAGGTTGACAAAGGGTGCGACCTGCTGCATGCCCAGCTTCTTTCTCTTTGCGAGGATCGCGGAGATCGGCGCATTGAGGATGATCGCGATATCACCAAAGACCGGAATGCTCATGATAAAGCCGGTCAGAGACGGTGCCAGTTCCAGACATTTGCCCTTGAACTTCTTGATGAAAAAGTTCACCATGCTGGTTGCCGCACCAGTATCATTGATGCCGGATGCGATCACCGCACCAAAAATGATCATCACGCCGATCGAACCCAGCGTGGAACCAAAGTAGGAGGTAATGGAAGAGAAGGTCTCTACCAGCGTTTTTCCGGATGCCAAACCGCAGAAGGTCGCTGTCAGGAACAGGACCATCACGGGGTGCATTTTGAATTTCAGGGTCAGGACCGTCAGGATGACGATCGCCACGACCAGCATAATGACAAATTGCATTGGTGTCATAATCGGATTTCCTTTCTCTATTCTTTCAAAAAGCAGTTGTTCTTTTCCAGTGCCGCACGGGTCGTTCGATAAGCATTTTCAATGACCCATTCCGGCGTTTTTGCCCAGTACTCCGGGCGGAAGGTCTCCGCAGAGACCATCCCATCGTATCCGCAATACTTCAATGTCTGCAAAAAAGCATCGGTATCCACAACGCCCTGACCTGCAAAGCAGCGTTTATCCTGTCCCATCTCCGATTCCGGCACATCGTCTGCACTCATCAGATGGACAGCATAGATCTTTTCTGCCGGAACACGGGTGATCGCACGAAAATCGTTGCATCTGTCGTTGAGATAGATGTTGTACGAATCGAATACAAAACCAACATTCTCTTCCTTGACAGCGCTTACGATCTTTGCCGCTTCTTCGATGGTTCGCACACAGCTTTTTTTCAGACCAACCAGTTCAAAGCAGAGCCGCATCCCATCGGGGCGTACCAGCGCTGCGAGCCTTTTCAGGATACGGATACAATCCTGCTGTGCCTGTTCAGGGTCGCCTGTAAACACACCACTTGGATCCAACGGTGGCACTACAATGATGTACTCGCTCCCAATCGCTTTTCCTGCTTCACAGGCAAGCCGGAGATCCTGCATCACCGGCTCAGACCAGTCTACAGGATCCTCTTGCAGCATATTCTGCTGCAAATAGATGGCATTGATCGCATGGGGCTTGAGCCTGTGTTCCCGAAAGAACTGTGCCAGCTCTGCCAGGGTATGGTCTTTGAGCCAGCCGCGCAGCATATCCAGACGGATCTCGATCAGGTCAAACCCAACCTTTTCGCACCAGAACAGATCCTGCTCCAGCGTCGAACAGTCCCTTGCGCACGCCTCATTGTAACAGGTTCTCATACGCGGATCCCTTCCTGTTGTTTTGTCTTATACCAGCGGGAATTTAATGACCGAATTCGTCTGGGTGCTCCGGTAGATCGCTTCAAACAATTCAACCGTCTTTCGTCCATCCCGGGCATCCACCAAGGGCTTTGTTCCGGTCTCTACTGCACGGAGAAAATCCGCGATCTGTTCCTGATGGTAATAGTACATCGAATCCACCTGTCGGAAGAAATCACAGTCTCCCTGCTTCCACTCCTCCAGATGCTCTGCTTCTCCCGGAACCGTCCAGAGATCATTGTACGGCGGCTCGGTGATCGTTGACATTCCAGCAATAAACATCGCACCGCCATCCGTCTGGACACCAACGCCCGCGCCATTCTCGCCATAGATGTGGACCTTGCCATACAGCGCAGGGTTCTGGCTGTTGCTCACAACGATGTTTCCTACTGCTCCGCTTTTGAACTTGACCACTGCAACGGCAGTATCCTCAACTTCGATGTATGGGTGGTTCAGATTTTTCCAAATACCGTAGACCTCGTCCACATCGCCCATATACCACAGCAAAAGATCCAACTGGTGTGGTGCCTGATTGACCAGAACGCCGCCTCCTTCGCCCTTCCATGTTCCACGCCACGGATCGCTTTCGTAGTAGCTCTGATCGCGCCAGCCAAGCATGGTGACCATGCCAAGCACCGGTTTCCCGATCTTGCCGGATTCGATCGCCTCATGGATTCGCATGCACGGGCGGTAGAAGCGGCGCTGGACCATCGTGCCGATGGTCACATGATGTTTGTCTCCCGCCGCAATGATCCTGTCGCAGTCCTCCAGACGGGATGCAAGCGGTTTTTCGATCAGGACATTGCAGCCGTTTTCTGCGACGGTCACCGCCGGGTCGCAATGGATGGGGTGCGGTGTACAAACACTGACCACATCCAGCTTTTCAGCTCGGATCATCTCCGCGACATCCGTATAGGCGTGCACATGATAACGCTCCGCAAAGGCTTTTGCCCGTTCCGGATTGGCATCGCATACTGCGGTAAAATGGCTGTTTTCAAGCCTGCTGTACGCTTTCGCATGAAAATCGCCCACCTTACCGCATCCTATAATGCCGGTCTTTAAACTCATTAGGTGTTCTCCTTTCCAAAATTCCGTCTCACAAGGCCTTTGTGTTTCGTGTTGATGCAATCATACCACTTCAAAAGCAGGCAGACAAGTTGTTCCATTTACGTTCTACTTTTTTGCCGAAAAGAAAATTCCAACTTGTTCATTTCCGCTAATTTCCGTTCATTTTTGCTCGGTTTCTATTTCAGATTTCAGTTTCGCTCTTTTCTTTCGCAAAAGTAGTCAGACAGCTTTTGTGAAAAAAAAGGAGAGGTTCTTCCTCTCCCAAAGTTCTTATTTCGGCGTGCCGGTCACTTCCGTGCATCATAGATCTCCTTGATCATATTCCGGTTATAGGTAATGTGCATCGTCATTGCACTTCTCGCTCCGATCGGGTCACGCTCTGCGATCGCCTTTGTGATGGCACGGTGCGTGCTGATGGTCTCTGCGGTCAGCTGCCGATGGGTCACATTGACGAACATGAGCACTGCCGTTTCGATGATGGAGATCAGCTGCTCGATCACCTTGTTCTTGCTGCAACGAGCGATGTAGGTATGAAAATCAATGTCGTCCTGAATATAATACAGCTCGTTCCGGATCTTATACTCCACCGTATCACAGATGAGCTTCAACTGCTCGATCTCTTCATTGGTCGCATTGTAGGCAGCCAGCTCCGCAATGCCGGGTTCCAGGATCAAGCGCAGATCCACCAGATCCATTGCCAACGCGACCTTGTCCTCCACGTTCCGCAGGTTCAGCGGGTCAAGATCTGCCGGAACGATATCCTTGACGTAAGTGCCCGATCCGCGCCGCGTTTCCAGCACATTGCGGGAGACCAGCAATTTGACCGCCTCACGCACCGTGCTGCGCCCCACGCCAAACTGTTCCGCGAGCTTGAACTCATTCGGAAGCTTATCCCCCGGCTTCATCGGGAGCTTTGTAATATATTCGTACAAGCGCTCCTCGACCTGCTCTGCAAGGAGGCTGTTCTTGATCCCTGAAAACTCCACCGCGCAACTCCTTTCTGTATGCTCTCCCATGATGAAAAAACTCCGGGTCTTTTCTTTTCGGAAAAGAACCGGAGTTTACAGCGATTCAGAAGATCAGAACTTGATCAGCGGAGTGCCTGCGGTGACGTTGCCCTCTGCCACGACCTTCATCTCTGCCAGATCGTCGCCATTGGTGACAACGATCGCAGTTGCGGTGGGGTGACCTGCTGCACGGATGGCGTTCAGATCGATCTTCAGCAGAGCGGTGCCAGCCTTGACCTTGTCGCCCTCCTTGACCAGAGCGGTGAAGCCCTGACCCTTCATCTCGACAGTATCCATACCAACGTGGATCAGCAGCTCGATGCCGTCGTTGCTCTCCATGCCGACTGCGTGCAGGGTCTCTGCGACCTGATTCACAGTGCCGTCGAACGGAGCGTAGACCGTGTCACCGGTCGGCTCAATGCCGCAGCCGGGGCCAAGGATACCAGTCGCAAAGGTCGCATCCGGGATCTGCTCCTGTGCCAGAACAGCGCCATCCAGAGGTGCCATAACGGTCATCGCTTCGCCAGCGAACTTCGGCTCGTTCTTTGCAGCCTTGCCACCGAACAGTTTGTCAAAAAAGCCCATAGTAATACATCCTTCCTATCCTACGTTACAAGACGGGGCACAAGTCCCCTTCCACGCGCATTCTATATACAAAAGATACCATACCGAGCACAAAAAAGCAACTGTATTCTGCACAAAGTACGGTTCGGTTTCTTGTCACATCAGTGCAATCAGCTGCTCGATCTCCTCCATGCGGGTCGCCCAGCTGGTCGCAATGCGCACCACGGTGTGGGTATCGTCGTATTTTTCCCAGAAACCGAACTTCGCCTTGCCTTCCAGTGCTGCCAGTTGTGCGTTTTCCAGCACAACAAAGATCTGGTTGGTGGGCGAATCCATGAAGAAGGTATAGCCTTTTTCTGCCAGTGCCTTTTTGAGGGCATTGGCGGTAGTGATCGCGTTCTTGCTGATGCGGCAGTAGAGGTCATCCGTGAACAGAACGTCGAACTGGATGCCCAGCAGCCGTCCCTTTGCCAGCAGAGCGCCCTGCTGCTTGACCATGGTCATAAAGTGCGCCGGTTCCCCGTGCGGAAAGACCACCGCCTCGCCGCACAGCGCGCCCACTTTGGTGCCGCCGATGTAGAACACATCGGTCAGGCGGGCAATGTCCTGCAAGGTGACGTCCGTGCCCTCGCTGACCAGACCATAGCCCAGCCGTGCGCCGTCCAGAAAAAGCGGCAGGTGGAACGCCTGGCAGACCTCGTGCAGGGCTTCCAGCTCCGCCTTGGTATACAGGGTGCCGTACTCGGTGGGGTGCGAGATATACACCATGCCGGGGAATACCATGTGGTCATGGTTGCCGTCCGCATAGAAGGTCTCCACGAACTGGCGCACCGTCTCCGCGTCCAGCTTACCCGCGTGGTGCGGCAGGGTCAGCACCTTGTGCCCGGTGTACTCGATCGCGCCCGCCTCATGCCCGGCAACGTGCCCGGTGTGGGCAGCGATCACGCCCTCCCAGCGGCGCAGCATGGATGCAATGACGATCGCATTGGACTGGGTTCCGCCGGAGATAAAGAACACATCTGCCGCCGGGCAGCCGCATGCCGCACGGATCTTCTCCTTTGCGCTGGCACAGTAGGGGTCCGTTCCGTAACCGGAAACTTTCTCCATGTTGGTCTCGAGGAGTTTATTCAGGATCGCGGGGTGTGCACCCTCGCAGTAGTCGTTCTCAAAATACAGCATCGTGTTTCTCCTTTGCAGCAGAATAAAAGATATCCTTATTCTACCTCTGTCGGCAATGGTTGTCAAACTTTTCCGGAATGCAGCAACCTCCCGCCCGCAGGCATGGATCCGGCAAAGATTTTACTGCATCTTTAATAGTGCTATGGTATACTGAAAGGACAAGAGTGAATATCATTTCAGGAGGAAATGGATATGATCCGAATTCGTCTGCGCGACGCTCTGATCACCGTAGCCGCCATGTGCACCGCCTGTGCTGCCGTTATGGTGATCCAGTACCTCACCGGCAGGATCGACGGCGTTGCCATGATGGTTTTTCTGCTGGCAACCTTTATGACTTCCATGTATACCGAAGGGTATTTCTGGGGCATCGCCGCTTCGCTCATCAGTGTGCTGGCGGTCAACTTCGCCTTTCTTTCCCCTTATTTTGCGTTCAACTTCACCTTGCCGGAAAATCTGTTTTCCGGCGTTACCATGCTGGTCGTTTCCACCATGACCAGCACCCTGACCACCCGGGTCAAAAAACAGGAGCAGCTGCGTGCTGAGAGCGAACGGGAAAAGATGCGTGCCAACCTTCTGCGTGCAGTCTCGCACGATCTTCGCACACCGCTCACCTCCATTTACGGAGCCTGTTCCACCGTCGTGGAAAATTACGACTCGCTGGACAAGGAGCAGACCCTGAAATTGCTGCGCGAGACCTGCACAGATGCCCAGTGGCTCACCCAGATGGTGGAGAACCTGTTGTCGGTCACCCGCATCGACAGCGAGAAGGTCACCGTAAAAAAGACCCCCACCGTGCTGGACGAGTTGATCGACACGGTCGTGCTCAAGTTCCGCAAGCGTTACCCCGGCGTACTGCTCCAGCTGAATCTGCCTGAGGATATCATCGTGATCCCGATGGATACCATGCTGGTCAGTCAGGTCCTGATGAACCTGCTGGAAAACGCTGTTTTACATGCGGAAGGGATGCATTCCCTGACACTGCAGGTCTTTACCATCGGGCAGCGTGCCTTTTTTGAGGTGACCGATGACGGTTGCGGCATCCCCAAGGAACAGCTCCGCACCCTGTTCTCCGGCACAGCCGTCACGACCCGATCCGCCGACAGCGGCAAACATGGCATGGGGATCGGGCTTTCGGTCTGTGCGTCCATCATCAAAGCGCACGGCGGCGAGATCCATGCAGAGAGCCGCCCCGAACATGGCACGACCATTCGTTTCTGGCTGGAGAGCGAAACCATTGAACAGGAGGATACAGAAGATGAATAACAACAAATTTAAAGTACTGATCGTAGAAGACGAGGCAAATATTTGCAGCTTTATCTGGACCTTGCTGGAGACAAACGGCTACCACGCCCTGATCGCCAGCACCTGCACGATGGGTGCGACCCTGTTCGCTTCTCATATGCCGGATCTGGTCATTCTGGATCTGGGTCTGCCGGACAAGGACGGCACCGAGCTGATCCGCACCATCCGCAAAAAGACCATGACTCCCATCATCGTGCTGTCTGCCCGCACCGATGAAGCAGACAAGATCGAAGCACTGGATCTTGGCGCAAACGACTACATGACCAAGCCCTTTGGCACCGGAGAGCTGCTGGCACGCGTACGCGCGGCGCTGCGGGTGCAGAGCTATTCCATCTCCGGCGACAACGCACCGCGCGGAGCGTTCTGCGTGCAGAACCTGCGCATCGACTACGAGCGCCGCAAGCTGTTCATCGACAACGAAGAGATCCACCTGACCCAGACCGAGTACAACATCGTTGCCTTTTTGTCCCGCCATGCCGGGCGCGTCATGACCTATGCTGCCATCTCCCGCGCGATCTGGGGCGACACCGACTGCGGCAGCACCAAAAAGCTGCAGGTCAACATGGCAAACATCCGCAAAAAGCTGGGCAGCCGGCCGGGCAGCAATGCCTATATCCTGAACGAGCTGGGCGTTGGATACCGTATGGTCGATGAGGAGACATCCACGGAGGGCTAAGCATGATCGCTGCGCTGATCCTATTCGCTGTCACCTATGTTCTGATGCTGTCACTGCCCAAGTACCGCCCTTGGGTCGCATTGTGCAGTGCGGGCTGCTTTCTCGCCCTAGGGCAGAGCGGACTGTATGCCATGTCGATCTCCGCTGCGCTTGCTGCAGTGGACTGGAATGTTCTGCTGATGATGGCAGGCACGATGGGCACCGTCTCGCTCTTTATTGAAAGCAAAATGCCTGCCCGGCTCGCCGAGCAGCTCCTGCTCCGTGTGCCGGATGTCCGCTGGGCAGTGTGCATGCTGGCATTGTTTGCCGGCTTCGTCAGCGCTTTTGTCGATAACGTTGCCACCGTGCTGATGATCGCCCCGGTCGGGCTTGCCATTGCGCGGCGGCTCGCCATCTCCCCGGTCCCGGTGCTTGTTGCCATTGCAGTCTCTTCCAATCTGCAGGGTGCCGCCACGCTGGTGGGCGACACCACCAGCATCCTGCTGGGCAGCTTTGCCGAGATGAACTTCTTCGACTTTTTCTGGATGCACGGCCGTCCCGGCATCTTCTGGGGCGTTGAACTGGGCGCACTGGTCTCTCTGGTCGTTCTTTTGTGGCTGTTCCGCAGCTATCGCCAACCCGTCCATTCCGTGGTCGAAACGCAGGTCGAGGACGATGTTCCCACCGCACTGATGCTGCTGACGGTCGGGCTGCTGATCGTTGCCTCCTTTCTGCCGCAGCCCGGCGGCGGCGTTCTGCGCGTTCTCTGGGATCTTCGCAGCGGTCTGATCTGCATGGCGCTGTGCCTGTTCGGAACGTTCCGTGCCTGCCTGCGGACACGCTCGGCACAGCCTGCCGCACAGGTGTTCCGTTCGCTGGACTTCGATACCCTGCTGCTTCTGTTCGGGCTGTTCATCGTGATCGAGGGCGTGCGTACCGCCGGCGTGATCGATGCTGCCGCTGAGGTGTTCCACACCATCGCCGGTGAGGACCCGCTGCGCCTGTTTGTGCTGCTGGTCGTTGTCTCGGTCATGCTCTCGGCCTTCATCGATAACATCCCCTATGTTGCCGCCATGCTCCCTGTCGTGCAGGGGGTTGCTGCACGGATGAACGGCGGTGTCGGTGCCCCGCCGGAGGTCTTCTTCTTTGGCCTGCTCATCGGCGCGACCCTCGGCGGAAACCTGACCCCCATCGGTGCATCGGCCAACATCGCCGCGATCGGCATCCTGCGCAAGGAGGGCGAAACCGTGCGCACCGCCGACTTCGTCCGCATCGGTGTACCCTTTACCCTTTCCGCCGTGGTGACGGGTGCGCTGTATCTGTGGCTCGTGTGGGGTGCAACGGTCTGATTTCACCCTTCGCAAAAGTTTTTTCAGCATTTTTTATCGAAAGTACGATTTATATTATTTTCTTCAAAATATTTTTTAAAAATCACTTGACAATTTCCGCATTCGTGATATAATTACTATCGTTCCGAGCGACACAGCAAAGAACGAAAACAAAATAA
>CAZUDU010000045.1:0-11753 GCA_964619455.1 uncultured Faecalibacterium sp. | reverse complement strand
CGGTGTGCGCGGCACTGTCTGGTGTAGGAATAAGGAAGTTTCTATGAGTTCATCTGCAAAAACCATGACCGAAGGACCTCTGGTAAAACAGATCCTTCTGGTCAGTCTCCCGCTTGCAGCGTCCAATCTGCTGCAAGTGCTGTTCAATATGTCCGACGTGGCAGTGGTGGGGCGGTTTGCCGGTTCCACCGCGCTGGGTGCAGTCGGCTCCACGAGCATTCTGGTCACCCTGTTCACCGGTTTTCTGATCGGTCTGAGCAACGGCATCAACGTGCTGGTCGCCCGGTTCTACGGTGCCCAGCAGGAACGGGATCTCCACAAGACCGTCCACTCCGGGCTGCTCATCAGCCTTGCGGCGGGCGTGATCCTGCTGTTTGTGGGTCTGCTCGGTTCCCCGTTCATGCTGCGGCTGCTCAATACCAAAGCGGATCTTCTGCCCGGCGCCATCCTTTATCTGCGCATTTACTTTTTGGGCATGCCCGCACTGGCGCTCTACAACTTCGGCAATGCCGTGTTCAGCGCCATTGGTGATACCAAAAAGCCGCTGCTGTATCTGTCCATCGCAGGTGTGGTGAACATCCTGCTGAACCTTTCCTTTGTCGTCGTTTGCCGGCTGGATGTCGCAGGCGTAGCTCTGGCAAGTGCCATCTCGCAGTGTCTTTCGGCGTTCCTCGTTCTGCGCGCGCTGACCCGCGTACAGGACAGCTACACGCTGGATCTGCACAAGCTCCAGCTCGATCCCGTGATCTGCCGCCGCATCCTCGGCCTGGGCGTGCCCGCCGGGCTGCAGAACGCCATCTTCGCCATCGCAAACCTGTTCATTCAGGCAGGCGTGAACTCCTTCGACTCGCTCATGGTCAAGGGCAACTCTGCCGCCGCGAATGCCGATGCACTGATCTACGACTGCATGGCTGCCTTCTATATGGCATGCGCCAGCTTCATGAGCCAGAACTTTGGTGCGGGCAAGCTGGATCGCGTCAAGAAGAGCTTCTTTATCTGTCTGGCGTACTCCTTCGGCGTAGGTCTTGTGCTGGGCGGCGGGCTGTTCTTCTTTGGCCGCACCTTCCTTGCACTCTTTACCACCGAAGCCGCCGTCATCGATGCCGGCATGAAGCGGATCGCAGTCATGGGTTTTGCCTACTGTATCTCCTCTTTGATGGACTGCACCATTGCCGCCTCCCGCGGGCTGGGCAAGACGGTCGTACCCACCATCATCGTGGTGCTCGGCTCCTGCGTGTTCCGGGTCATCTGGGTGTACACCATCTTTGCCCACTTCCACACCATCCCGGCACTGTATCTGCTCTACCCCTGTTCGTGGACGCTGACCGGTATTGCCGAGGCAATTTATTTTGTCCGCTGCTATAAACAGGCGGCGCGTCTGTATGAAGCAGAACACCCTGCCGCCGCAATGATCACCGCATAACAAGACCCCTGCACCCGATCTCCGGGCGCAGGGGTCTTTTGCTTGATCATTCTTTTATACTTTTACTTCACCAGCCAGAACGCGTTTGTAGTCCTCGTAGTTCCGAGCAAGCAGGGCGGGCGTGTCCAGCCCAAAGGGGCACTTTGCCTTGCACTGGTTGCAGTGCAGACAGTTCTCGATCTTCTTCATCTTCGCCTGCCCCTCCGCGTTGAGCTGGGCGGCAGAGGGCGAACGGCGCAGCAGCAGACTCATGCGGGCACAGTTGTTGATCTCGATACCCACCGGGCAGGGCATGCAATAGCCGCAGCCACGGCAGAACTCGCCGCACAGCTCCTCGCGGTCTTTTGCGATGACCGCGCTCAGCGTTTCATCCATGCGGGGCGGGTTGTCGATGTAAGAAAGGAACTCGTCCAGTTCTTTTTCCCGCTGAACGCCCCAGATGGGCAGCACGTTCTCGAACTGCGCTTCAAAGGCATACGCAGCAGCACTGTTGGTGATCAGACCGCCGGAGAGCGCCTTCATGGCGATGAAGCCTATTCCCTTCTCCTTGCAGGCATTGACCAAGGCAAGCTCCTGTTCGCCGGAGATGTAGCAGAACGGGAATTGCAGCGTCTCGTACAAGCCGCTGTCGATGGCCTCCTGCGCCACCGAGAGGCGGTGGTTGGTGATGCCGATGTGCCGCACCATGCCCTTTGCCTTTGCTTCCAGCATGGCTTCATACAAGCCGCTGCCGTCACCGGGTTTCGGGCAGAAGGCGGGGTTGTGGAACTGGTAGATATCCACATAGTCGGTGCGCAGGTTCGCAAGCGATGTATGCAGATCCTTCCAGAAATCTTCCGCATTCTCTGCCGCCGTCTTGGTGGCGATGCAGACCTGCTCCCGGATGCCGTCAAAGGCTTCGCCCAGCTTTACCTCGCTGTCGGTATACGCGCGGGCGGTGTCAAAAAAGCGGATGCCCGCCTTGTACGCCTTGCGCGCCAGTGCGACCGCATCCTCCTGCGAGATGCGCTGGATCGGCAAAGCGCCAAATCCGTTCTTGTTCACCGTGATGCCGGTGCTGCCCAGTGTGACCATATCCATTGTTCTGTACCTCCATCCTGACTGCGGGGTTCGCATACTCTCTTTGCTCCATTATAGAACGCCTGCGCGCCCCGCGCAAGATGCAAAAACAGCCCGCCCAGAAAACCGGGCGGGCTGTTCGTCACAGCTCGTCGTAGGTAACGACCCTGATCTTGTTTTCGTCCAGCCAGCGTCTGGTTGCCGGAGCAGTCGCCATGGCGACCTCCAGCGGGCGGGGCGCGACCAGCGTAGAGTGGCTGGTCAGGTAATCATCGATATAGCCCGGGTGGCAGATGAACATGGGGCACTGCCCCGGCGCATACTCTGCCAGCGCCGCCTTTTGCAGACTGGCAAAGGGATCATAATCCGGCCGCATGCTGTCCATGCTGGTGAGCAGCATCGTATCGCGGAACGGTGTGCCCGCCGGGTCAAAGCTGGTTGCCAGATAGGGCAGATCGTATTTCTCTGCCACGATGGCAAGCCCCCTGGCAAGGTTTGCGTTCATCACGGCATGGGCTTCAAAGTAATGGGGCTTTTCCCCCACCAGCTCCAGATAGCGTTGATACTGTGCCTCGATCTCCAGCACCATCTCATCCAGAACCGTGATCTCCTCCCCGCGCTTCCACGCTTCGCGGTAGGTACGGCTGCTTTTCAGGTTGCCGTTTTCGTCCAGAAGGGACGGGATCTTTGCCGGATCCGCACAAGGCTTGCCCAAGCAGAGGTTCGTGTGCTGACCAAAGCAGACCCCGGAGCCTTTGAGCAGCTCCACCCCGTGCTGCGCTTCAGGCATGTTGGGCATCACGCCCGCCGAGCGGATGATGCCGTTCCAGATGCTGTCCGCGATGCCGTAGTTGACCCCGCGGCAATAGCCGATGTCATCGGCGCGGACAAGGATACGCTTTTCCATAAAGGTCCCTCCCAGTCTTATTGATTATTCTTTGATATCCTCTTTCTTGAAGCCAAACAGATAGGTGAATACCGCTACGGCCACCATAGAAAGAACACTCGACACCGTTCCGTTGATCAGATTTGTCATGCCGCCAGCCGCATAACCCGAAAGTACCAAAAAGTTCGTGGCACCCGCCACATAGACATTCACATGAGTCAAGCCTGCATACAGACCGCCCACTGCGCCGCCCAGCGCCAACGTGATAAAGGGCCGCTTATATTTGAAGCCCACGCCATAAAGAGCCGGTTCCGTTACGCCGCCGAGAATGCCTGCGGCAAAATAGCTAAGCGCAAGGCTCTTTTCGCCCTTGTTTTTCAGCCGGAAGAAGGCACCCAGTGCCAGACCATAGGCCGCCCATGTAGCGATGCTTGCCGCCACCAGAACAAAATTATCATACCCGGTCGTCATCATACCGCCGATTGCAAACATGATCAGCGGACCGTGCATACCCGTCATGACAAGGAACTCCCAAGATGCTGCCACAACAGCCACTGCCACAAATCCACCGATCTCACCAAAGGAAATCAGAGCATTGCCAAGCCAGTCACCCAGCACCGAACCAACCGGTGCCAGTGCACACAGCTCGACCGGAACCATGACCACCATCGTCAAAAACGGCGTAAAGATCGTAGACAGCGTGTCCGGCACGATCTTCTTGAAGAACTTATAAACCACCCAGAGCACCGGCATAGTCAGCAGGATCGGAAGGAGCGACTGAGAATAATTGTTCACCGTGCAGGGGATGCCGTAAACCGCAAAGCCCTCCACGCCTGCCAGCGCGATCAGATCCGGCACGACCAGAATTGCACCGGCAAACATACCGAGGCCGATATCAACACCCAGCTTTTTCGCTGCCGTGTAGCCCACAAAGATCGGCAGGAAGTAATAGAAGGCATCGTACAGCAGATCCATCAGGATATAGGTGTTGCTCTCAGTCCCAAACAGTTTCAGCATATCCGGGCCGCACAGCACCATCACCGTCTTGAACATTGCCGCAGCCAGCATGACCGGGATCAGCGGGGTCATACTGCCTGCCAGATAGTTCATGACCTTACCACCGATGCTCTTCAGGGTCAGCTTCTCCTTGGGTGCGTCCAGATTTTCGTTGATAGATTCCTGTTTTGCCAGGCCGCCCTGCTCGCACAGCGCATTGTACACCTTGGGCACATTCTGCCCCACGACGACCTGAAACTGTCCGCCGGACTCCACCACGCCGATGACACCGCCGATCGCCTTGATGGTTTCCGCATCGGGCAGGCTCATATCCTTCAGGTTGAACCGCAGGCGGGTCATGCAGTGAGTGACCGAAACGATATTCTCCTTACCGCCAACGGCCGCCAGAACATCCGCAGCGATCTGCGCATTTTTATTTACTGCCATAGTAACTCTCCTTTTCATGTCAAATAAGATTGCTTATTTCAACAGCGGGGTGCACCTTCCGCTGCAAAAAACAAAACGGGATAAAAAAGACCCTGCCCCAAACGCGCAAAGTGTCCCCTTGTGCGGTCGGTGCAAGGTCATGCCCTGTCTGTTTGCAGGTTACATTCCTTCTTTGATGCAAATGCGGTTGATGTGCAAAATGAGGTAGAGCTTTTCCTCTTCGGTCAGCTCGCTGTGCCACTGCTCGGAAATATGCCGGGTGATCTTTTCCACGCAGGCAGCGATCTCCGGGAACTCCTCCCGCAGGCTCAGATACATCTGAAGATTGTCGCTCTGGATCGCCTGCCCGGTATGGATGCGCCGGAACAAATACTGCATGTGGGTGGCGTACCGGGAGTAGTTGAAGCCGTCCCGCTCCACCATGATGTGCAGCTCGTTCTCCACAAGCTCGGTCACATCCTCGAGCATCTGCTCGTCCTCTTCAACGCTCACCGTTTCCTGTTCGGTCTGAGTGAGCTTTGCATTGAGCAGGCTCATCGCAATGCCCGCAACCTCACAATCCGGCAAAGCGATGCAGAATTCCTTGCGGATGCGCCGCAGTGTCGCCTTTGCGATGCGGTATTCTGCCGGGCAGAGCTGTTCCACGTCATACGCCAGCGGCATCTTGACCTTGATCTGCTTGCGGGCGCGCTCCATGGCAAAGTTGATGTGGTCTGCCAGCGTGAACGCAGCATTGGGGCTGAGCACATATGGCAGCTCATTGCGGGCGATCTCCACGATGCGGGCAGAAAAATCCAGCACCTGCTCGGGCAGCTCTGCCACCAGCTGGTAGTAGCGCTCGTCCGTATCGTAGAAGGTGCGCTCGATCTCGCCCAGCGGGATCTCCCGCGGGAGAGTGCCGAAGCCGATGCCTTTGCCCATCGCGATCAGCTCACGCCCTTTGCCGTCCTGACAAAGAACCACATTGTTGTTGATCCTGCGCAGACCCAGCATCCAAGCTCCCCTCCTCTCGCCCTGAATCCCCGAATGCAAAAGAAAAAACCCTTCAAAGCAAGCGGACTGACACCTTGTGCCATTTCTACCCGGTCATGCCTCAAAGAGTAACATTCCACATTCTTTATCACATAAAAAGCCAGCCGATCATGCCCCTTGCGGGTAACATTTCGGTCTGGCCTTATGATATCACAGATAAAAAACACGGTCAATGTGCAGACCAACCAAAAAATCCAGCGGATCCTCTGCATTCCGCACAAAAGTAGGATTATTCGTAGCTGTGGTTAAGGAACATCGCCTTGATGGTCACGACCTCGTCGTACTCGTCCTGATCCACCTGCACGTCCGCATTCAGTTCCTTCAGGCGGGCTTTGACGGCATCCAGCGCCTGCGGCACGGTGAAGGCTCTGCCCTCCTCCAGCGCATCGATCATCTGCTTGATCACAATGGGGTGTGCATAATAGCTCGGCACCGGGAACGCGCCGTGGGCGTACTTCTTCACATAGTCCGCCATGGCCTGCTCCGCCTTGTCTGCACGCTTCATGATCGCAGCATTGTTGTTGCGGGCGGTGGGCAGCATGCTGTAGCTGGAGAACAGGAAGATCGCCGCAAAGCCGAACAGAGCAAAATAGATGCCGTAGTTTCCGGTCTTATTCAGCAGCGAGACCACGCCGTACACCGCCGCTGCGATGCCCAGCAAGAAGATCGCCAGCGCCACATAGCGGTAGGCGGGCTTGCTTTGGAGCTGGGCACGCTTGCGCCGCTGCGCATCGCTCAGCTCACTTGCCAGCTCCGGTTTTGCTTCCAGATGCTGCTGCGCCTTTTTCAGAACCGAAACACTGTGCTGTGCTTCCTCGCTCAGCACCGGCAGACGGCGGGCGGCACGCTCTGCTTCCCGCTTTGCCAGCGCTTCTTCGCCCGCTGCGCTCAAAAGCCGGATCTGCGGCTGTTCCTTTGCAAGGACTTCCAGCAGGCGGTCTACATCCTGCTCGTACTTAAAGTTGCACTGTTTCTGCTTGCCGCCGTCATACTCCACCACAAGGTACGCCATTGAGGCAAACATTCCCTTGCCGGTAAAGCCGCCCTTGCTCATTGCCACGCGCTTATACACGCGGGAGATGCCGCCAAAGGGCAGGTAGTAGCGGCGGTCGATGTAGAAGCTGTTGAGGTACAGCGCCTTTTTGCCAACGCCGCAGGGACCGATTTTCAAGCAGGACTTTTTGTCCTGTTCCAGTTCTGCCGGTGCCAGACCGGACATTCCCAGCTGTGCAGGTTTGAAGATCATGGAAGTTCCCTTCTTTTTTGTAAGATTTTACTTTATTCTCTCACCATTGCTGCCAAAGTGCAAGCTTTCGGGAGAATAAAAATCCCCCGTTGCTGTCGGTGAGGACAGCAGCGGGGGCATGGTTCAGGATCTAGCTGCTGCGCAGAAAGAAGTTATGCCTTCTTTGCAGTTTCCTTCTTGGTCGCCCAGATGAACAGCGCCAGCATTGCGACTGCGAAGATGATGCCAACGGGGTATGCAACAGCGGTATTGTAAACGGTCACGCCGTCCACAGTCTTGTTGATCATACCGCCCAGGCACTCAGGAGCCAGGATGAAGTAAGTAGCAGAGACCGCGCTCATGAAGGTTGCGGGCACTGCGGTGATCCAGTAGTTCTTCTTGTCCTTGAACAGGTACATGGAAGCCGCCCACAGAACGATCATTGCCAGCGTCTGGTTGGTCCAGCTGAAGTAACGCCAGATGATGGTGTAGTCAATGAAGCCCAGTGCGTTGCCGATGCCCAGAATGGAACCGACACCCAGAACGGGGATGCAGAGCTTCAGGCGGTTCTGCCAGCTGTTCTGGTCGATCTTGAGCCAGTCGGCCAGAGTCAGACGAGCGGAACGGAATGCGGTATCGCCAGAGGTGATGGGGCAGACAACAACGCCGATCATTGCCAGAGCAATGCCGATGCCGCCCATCGTCTTGGAGCAGACGTCATAGATCGCAGCAGACTGACCGCCAGCCAGAACCGCTGCCAGACCGGTGTTCAGACCACCGGTGGTCTCGTACAGTGCGCAGCCAGCAGCCGCCCAGATCAGAGCAATGATGCCCTCGCAGACCATTGCACCGTAGAAAACGAAGTGGCCCTGCTTCTCGCTCTTCAGGCAGCGAGCCATCAGAGGAGACTGGGTGGAATGGAAGCCGGAAATAGCGCCGCAGGCGACCGTGATGAACATGAAGCTCCAGATCGGAGTTCCGGAGGGATGCATGCTGCCGAAGTGCTCCCACAGCTCGGGGATGGTGTAGGCGGGATTGGTAAAGATACCAAAGATAACGCCGATCGCCATGATGATCAGGCAGATGCCGAACACGGGGTAGACCTTACCGATGACTGCATCGATGGAGATAAAGGTAGCGATGAAGTAGTACATCAGGATGATGATCAGCCAGAACAGCGTCTGGGTCATGAAGCCATCCATGCCGCTGTTCTTGCACAGGGTCACGATCAGACCTGCGGGTCCGACTGCGAACACGGTGCCGACCATGATCAGCAGCACGACAGAGAACACGCGCATGACATTCTGCATGACAGGACCCAAGTACTTGCCGGTGATCTCAGCGATGGAAGCGCCGTCGTTGCGCTCGCTCATCATACCGGAGAAGTAGTCATGGACACCGCCTGCGAAGATGGTGCCGAAGGTGATCCACAGGAACACCACAGGACCCCACAGAGCGCCCTGCAGAGCACCGAAGATGGGACCCAGACCTGCGATGTTCAGCAGCTGGACCAGGAACAGCTTCCACTGCGGCATCACAACGTAGTCAACGCCGTCATTGATGCGCACAGCCGGAGTCTCGCGGTCATCCGGACCAAAAGTGTTGTCAACGATCTTGCCGTAGACAAAGTAGCCGCCGATCAAGAGCGCCAGACAGAGCAGGAAACTAATCATACAAAAACCTCCTTTTGGAATTTGCCGCCAACAGCCATTCAGCCTGCTCGGCGGCTTTGACCAGTCTCTAGGTCTATGTTAACACTTTTTTCATGTTTTTGATAATATATTTCCGATATGGAACATATATCAAAAAGCATATATCCGCATTTCTTTCAGGGTTGTTTTTCACCCACATTTCATCGCTTTACCGCATATTTTTCGTTTTGCGAATCTTTATCGTTATTCCTATCACAATCTTGCGGAGCCTTCCAAACTTTCCGGCACCTTTTTGTGCAAAGCGACAACCGTTCCCGGTTTTCCCTGCAAATTTGCAGGAAATGTCCAAGCTCTCGCGCCCGTCTGCCGTTTGTCCGGAAACGCCTTCCGTCATCTCCCTCGCCGCAGGTGACGGAGGAAGTTCATGAAAAAATGAGAGGGCGCGGGCATCAACCGAAAGATCACACCGCATTTTCTGCCTGACGGCGCAGCAGATTCACAAAGGCTTCTTCTTCCGGGCGCAGACCGCTGCTCTCCCGCCAGACCAGAACGTCCTTCATCTGCTGGCGCTGGGCAGGGCATTTTTTGAGCACGAGCTGGTACTGCTCCAACGCCTTTTGGGGCATGGGCGACACCCACATGTACGCGTCCGGCAGGTTCTGCAGAATGGAGAACTGGCTGCACCGCTCGTACACATACACCCTCCGGCTGGACGCGATCTCCTCGTGCAGGCTGCTGCCCTCCTCGCCCGGCATCAGAAAATCGCCGTGCAAAATCTGAGTATAGCCGTCCAGCTCGGAAAACTCCGTGATCTCCCGCTTTGCAAGCACACCGGTGCTGCTGGTCAGGAGCTGGTACTCAAACTCCAGGATCGTCTCCTGACACAGCCCGTGGTGCTGGCAGTAACGGTGGTAGTATTCCTCGTCTTCTTCGGCATAGCGCAGCAGCGCCAGATGGTAGCCCTGCCGCTGCACCGCGTCCAGCGCTTCAGTCGCGCCGCCCTCCCGGATGCAGACCTGCAGCTCAGTGCTCTTGATCTGCTGCAAAAACTCCACCGCCGCATAGGAAGCATAGGTTGCGTGCGGGATCATCACCCGCAGCTCGGTGTAATCGCCCTGCTGGTGGCGGGCATCTGCTTCCATCCGGTCGATCTCTTCCAGCACGCGCTGCGCCCGGTCGATGAACCGCTGCCCCTGCTCGGTGGGGATCATGCCGGTAGAGGAGCGCTCGAAGATGCGGATGTTGTACTCCGCTTCCAGATTCTTCAGCGCCTTGCTCATGTTGGGCTGTGCGACATACAGCTGCTTTGCCGCCGCACTCACCGAACCGAATTTGCGGATCGCCACCAGATAGCGCAGCTCGGTCATATTCATGCTGCATTCCTCCCGTTTCTTGTGTTGGTTTTATTCTATCCGCTTTGTCACCAAGCGTCAACCGGTGGAATCACATCGGATCAAGGTTGACGGTGAGTCTGCCGCGTTCTATAATAAAATCAATCATAAAAAGGAGGCTGCGGGATGGAAGTGTTTCGCGTTTTGCGCATCGATGAGCAATTATACGGCTGTGAGGAACTGCCGGAGGGGCAGCCGGTCTGCTGCGACCTTCTGCTGGAGTGCGCCGACGGCACCCGCCGCACCCTTGCCTACCCGGACAAGGAGCTGACGCGCCTTGGCATCAACGAAGGGGATCTTGTCCGGCTTTTGCCGGGCGGTGTCCTGCAAAAAGAAGGAGGAGCTTTATGAAACCGATCCAGACCTCTGCCCTTATCGGGCTTGGTGCGCTGGGCATCCTGTTCGGGCGCAAAATGCCCGGCGTGCAGGTCATTGCCGACCCGGAGCGTATCGCCCGGTATTCTGCCCAGCCGGTCATTTGCAACGGCGAGGAATGCGCGTTCCGGTACGTCACCCCCGCCGAGGGCAAGCCGGTGGATCTGCTGCTCGTTGCGGTCAAGGCGACCGCTCTGGACGAAGCTCTGCCCGCCATGCGCAATTTCATCGGAGAGGACACGATCATCCTCAGTGTGCTCAACGGCATCCAGAGCGAGGAGCGCATCGAGGCGGTCTACCCCGGGCATACCCTGTGGAGCGTGGCAGTGGGCATGGACGCGACCCGCAAAGGGCGCACCCTGAGCTTTGCTTCTGCGGGCGAGATCCAGTTTGGTGAAAAGAACGGCGCCATGACCGAGCGGGTGCAGACCGTGGCAGACTATCTGACCGCCTGCGGCATCCAGAACGATCCCTGCTCCGACATCCTTTATAAGCAGTGGGTCAAGCTGATGGTCAACGACGGATTGAATCAGGCAACGGCTGTTTTCAACGTGCCCTATGGCGGCATCATGCAGCCGGGCGAGCCGTTCGACACCATGCTCGCCGCCATGCGGGAGGTCATCCGGCTTGCCAACGCAGAGGGCATCCCCCTGCCGGAGGACTGCGCCGAAAACTTCCTGCGTGCCACGATGCACAACTTTGACCCCGAAGGTATGCCCAGCATGCGGCAGGACGTGCTCGCCAAACGCCCCACTGAGGTGGAGGAATTTGCCGGCGTAGTCCGCGCCCGCGCGAAGAAATACGGCATCCCCACCCCAGTCAATGACTTTCTCTATGACCGCATCCATCAGATCGAAGCCGCTTATTAAAAAGGAGCACCCATGCACAAGCTGTATTTTACCCGCCACGGCGAGACCGTCTGGAATGTAGAAAACAAGATCTGCGGCATGACCGACAGCCCCCTGACCGCACGCGGACGCGCTCAGGCTGCCGCACTGGGCCGGTATGTAAAGGAGAGCGGCGCACCCATCGATGAGATCCTCTACTCTCCCCTGTCCCGCGCCGCCGACACCGCCAAAGCCATCGCGGAGGCCACCGGTCTCCCGGCACGGTGCGAGCCGCGCCTGCGGGAGCAGTGCTTTGGCAAATACGAGGGCACGCCCCGCAACGGTTCGGCGTTCCGGCTGTCCAAGACCCACTTTGCTGACCGCTACGACGGCGGCGAAAGCATGATGCAGCTGGCACAGCGCATCTACAACCTGCTGGA